>JAZQKT010000107.1:0-5164 GCA_045542295.1 Acutalibacteraceae bacterium | reverse complement strand
ATGGGCGACGCCGGCTCTATCGGTATCATAGGGGGTGCTGACGGTCCTACCGCTATTTACACTGCCTCAACCCTGCACTCTAATTTGTTAGGGCCTATTGCCGTTGCCGCTTACAGCTATATGGCTTTAGTTCCCGTAATTCAGCCCCCTATTATGAAGCTCCTCACAACTAAAAAAGAGCGTCAAATAATCATGAAGCCACTTCGTGAGGTTTCAAAGACTGAAAAAATCATTTTCCCGATTGCAGTTACTATTTTCGTGGCACTATTGGTTCCTTCTGCTACTCCTCTTGTTGGTTGCCTAATGCTTGGTAACCTTTGGAAGGAATGCGGCGTTGCCGAACGTCTTTGCAAAACCGCTCAAAACGAGCTTATGAACATTGTTACAATATTCCTCGGCATTTCTGTTGGTGCTACTGCAACAGCTGACATATTCTTAAAGCTTGAAACCTTAAAGGTTATTGCTTTAGGTGTCATTGCTTTCGGTGTTGCTACAGCTTGTGGTGTTCTTTTTGCAAAGTTAATGAACCTTTTCTCGAAGAACAAGGTGAATCCCCTTATCGGCTCTGCGGGTGTATCTGCTGTTCCTATGGCGGCCCGTGTTTCGCAGTCTGTCGGTCAAAAGGAAAATCCTGCAAACTTCCTGCTCATGCACGCTATGGGCCCGAATGTTGCAGGCGTTATAGGCTCTGCCATTGCCGCAGGTGTTCTTATTGCAATTATACCGCACTAATTTATTTATAGTTCCCATTAAGGAGATAAAAAATGGAAAATAAGAAACTATTTATTACTGATACAATTCTCCGCGATGCTCACCAGTCACAGGCAGCAACCCGTATGAGAATCGAAGATATGATTCCTGCCCTTGAAAAACTTGATAAAATCGGTTATTGGTCGGTTGAATGTTGGGGCGGCGCTACCTTTGATTCTTGTATGCGATTCCTTAACGAGGACCCTTGGGAGAGACTTCGCACCATTAAAAAGCATATGCCTAATACAAAGCTGCAAATGCTTTTCCGCGGACAGAATATTTTAGGTTATAAGCATTATGCAGATGATGTTGTTGAGGCATTTGTTGCAAAATCAATTGAAAACGGTATTGATGTTATCCGTATTTTTGATGCTCTTAACGATATCCGTAACCTTGAGCAGGCTGTAAAATCCACCAAAAAGTACGGCGGTATCTGTGAAGCTGCTATGAGCTATACAATAAGCCCTGTTCACAATGAAGAATACTTTGTTGGACTTGCTAAAGAGCTTGAGAATATGGGTGCTGACGTTATCTGTATTAAGGATATGGCAAATCTGCTTTTACCCTATGACGCATATTCACTTGTTAAAAAGCTTAAAGAAAACGTAAAGGTTCCGATTCATCTTCACACTCACAATACAACCGGTACCGGTGATATGACCTATTTAATGGCGGCTCAAGCAGGTGTTGATATTGTTGACTGTGCACTTTCACCCTTTGCTAACGGTACTGCTAACCCCTCTACTGAGGCTTTGGTTGCCACAATGCAAGGTACTGAACGTGATACCGGACTTGACCTTAACAAGTTAAGTGAGGTTGCAACCCATTTCCGTTCAGTTGCTGACAAGATGAAGGCTGAAGGCACACTTGACCCCAAAGTACTCAATGTTGACGCTAAAACACTTATATACCAAGTACCCGGCGGTATGCTTTCAAATACAATTTCACAGCTAAAGCAAGCCGGTAAGGAAGATAAGTATTATGACGTTTTGGCTGAAGTTCCGCGTGTTCGCAAGGATTTCGGTTATCCTCCGCTTGTTACTCCTACCAGCCAGATTGTTGGTACACAGGCTGTTATGAATGTTATTTCGGGCGAACGCTACAAGATGGTTCCAAAGGAATCAAAGGCGCTTCTTCGTGGCGAATACGGTAAGCTCCCTGCTCCCGTTAATGAAGAGGTTCGCAAGAAGTGTATCGGTGACGATAAGGTTATCACCTGCCGTCCTGCTGACCTTTTAGAGCCCGAGCTTGAAGCTTATGCAAAGGAAATGAAGGGTAAGGGTATCGGCAAATGCGCTGAAGACGTATTGAGCTATGCTCTCTTCCCCCAAGTTGCTGAAAAGTTCTTCGCTGTTCGTGATGCGGCACCTGCCGTAGACGAAAACGGTGTCAGAAACTTAATTGTTGAGGACCTTTCTGAATAAACTTTAATTTTAAAAGGGTGGTTTATGCACTTCATCATAAATCACCCTTTAGCTTTTAATTTTTTTACATTATAGTACAAAGCATTAACATTTCTTTTACTCGTTTATAAATTTTTTCGGCATCAGTACAAGGCAATGGATTCTCTCCAAGACCTAATTCAACCGTAAAACCGGGGCGGTTAAATTCATTTATGAACCAATCCTTAAAGCCGCCGCCCGTTGCAATAGGGCTTGGAACATCCAACGCATATCCTGTTGAGGTCGCCATTATTTCAGCCATTCTTCTGCTTCTTGATGGCTCTTTTTTACCGTAGCTCCAATAAATTACCTCACCTTGAGAGTGGAGTGCAGTCACATGCCTTATAGACACCTTTTTGCACAACTCCGTAAGTGCCAAGGTTTCGGGCTCGCTTTCGGGTCTGTAACCGCCGAAGCGTGTAGGACCCGGACCGTATATCCCCTGCTCTCTTTCTCTTTCGCGCAGTTCTTCCCAGCCCACATTAAAGTTATGATTTATATCAACCCCGCGCAAATTCGCGTTCCAATGCTTAAAATCATTATTGCAAAGCTTTCCTATACTTTGCACCGAATTTCCACAGCCTGCCGCTCCTAAAACTGAAATGTCACAACCGTCAGGGTTGACACAAGGCACAAATATAACACTTCTTCCCGAAAGTGCGCGAGTAGCTCTGAAGCCTGCTATGTAACCGTCCTCCTTGATTGCGTTTGCCAATTCTTCAATAAACATAAGCAATACTGTTGCAGTTATATGCTCGCTTCCGTGAAATGCCGCAGTTATCAGACTGTATTGCGATGCGGCGCCGATTTTAAGTGCTGTAATTTCTCTGCCGGCGCAACTAACACCCAATGTAGTTTTCTTAATTAATGGATATTCAAGGCACAGCCCACTTATCAGCTTTTGCCTTTTAAAATAATCATAATCAATAGGTTTTACCCTTTTCTCCATTATTTTTCACTCCCAAATATACTTATATCTATATTATATTATCAGAAGGTGCAAAAAATGAATTTAGAAGAAAAACAATTGTCCTATGAATATATTTATGAGGGCAGAATTATTCGCTTACGCAAGGATACCGCTCTGCTTCCCAACGGTGCTACTGCATTACGTGAGGTTGTTGAGCATAACGGCGGTGTTTGTGTTGCCGCTTTAACCGATAATAATGAAGTTTTAATGGTTCGTCAGTACAGATATCCCTACAGCGAGGTCGTGCTTGAAATACCTGCAGGAAAACGTGACTCGGCAGACGAAATCCCGATAGAATGCGGAATACGTGAGCTCAAGGAAGAAACCGGTGCCATAGCTGATAGACTAATACCGTTAGGTGAGCTTTACCCATCGCCCGGATATTGCGGTGAAATAATTTGGATGTTTGCCGCAACAGGGCTTAAATTCGGTGAGCAAGACACTGACGAGGATGAATTTTTAACAGTTGAAAGAATACCACTTGAGACTGCTGTTAAGATGATTCTTGACGGCGAAATTAAGGATGCAAAAACACAAGCCGCCATCCTTAAATTAAAGCTCCTTAAGGATAGCGGCAAGCTATAATTTTTAGGCTCTATAATAAATGTTGGGGTAACCAAGTAGAGCCTACGAAGAAAAATTAAAATAGAAATAAAAAAGTAGAGCATATTTGGAAGAAATCCGTTAAAATGGAATTGTCCAGAAACCATGAACGGAGAACCAAATATGCTCTACAAACATTTTACAGAAAAACTTCTCGGATTGCAAGGATTAAATATAACAAATATCGAGGAAAATGAAAAAAATATCTTAATATACGCAGAAATAGAAAAAAAAGAACATACTTGTATTAGTTGCGGTACCGCAACTAATACAGTACACGACTACCGAACACAAGTAATTAAGGATATTCCTGCTTTCGGTAAGCTTTTCAGTATTGTTTTACGAAAACGCAGATATCGTTGCAAGAACTGTGGTAAGAGATTCTTTGAGTGTAATCCTTTTTTACCTAAATACCATAGAATGACTAATAGGTTATCTGCTTTTGTAATAGATAAACTCCGTGATGAGCGTTCTTTTACAAGTGTTGCCAGAGAGGTTAACCTCTCTGTATCTACTGTAATTAGAATATTCGATACAGTTTCCTATCCTAAAGCTGAATTATCTCAAGCTCTTTCTATTGATGAATTTAAAGGTAATACTTGGGGTGAAAAATACCAATGTATCTTAACAGACCCTGTAAACAAAAGAGTTTTAGATATATTACCTGAAAGATATAAACCGTATTTAACAAGCTATTTTAAGGAATATCCAAAAGAAGTACGCAATAGCGTAACTTATTTTATTAGTGATATGTGGCGTACCTATGCAGATATTTGTGATGTATGGTTTAAAAATGCAACTCCGGTAATAGATAAATACCATTGGATACGACAAGCTATATGGGCGTGTGAAAATGTACGAAAAGAAGAACAAAAGAAATTAAGTCCCGAACTCAAGAAGTATTTCAAAAGGTCAAAATCTTTACTTATTAAGCGATATGACAGTCTTGAAGAAGAACAAAAACAACGAGTTAATGTTATGCTATATTACTCAGTTAAAATTAGTCGAGCCTACTTTTACAAAGAACAGTTTTTAAAGATATTAAGCAATAAAAATGCCGAATCTGCAAAGAAAGCTATGTCCGAATGGATCCAAAACGCAGAGAAGTGCGGTATACCGCAGTTCCATAAATGTGCTGATACAATGCGTAATTGGCATACAGGTATTATTAATTCATTTTCAACTACTATTACTAACGGATTTACCGAAGGATGCAACAACAAAATTAAAGTTTTAAAACGAAATGCATACGGATACAGAAATTTCAAAAGATTTAGAAACCGTATTTTACATATATTTTCTCGTCAACATCTTAAAACGAAACAAGCAGCCGCCTGATGGCGACTGCTCATAAAACTTTTTCATTTTAACTCTTTACCCCAACTATTGACAAAGAGCC
>JAZQKT010000106.1:0-24074 GCA_045542295.1 Acutalibacteraceae bacterium | reverse complement strand
CCTGCCGCATTTGTTACTTGGGCAAAGCAGATTACCTATCATCAATGCACACGCTATTTTAAAAAGAAAAAGGATGTAATCGTAGACGAAGATGAAGACGGAAACACCGTTTTTGATACTCTGCAAGAGGATAATGCCGAGTTTATTCCTGATGAAGCACTTGACCAAAGTGATTTTAAAAAGACTGTTATGGCAATTCTTGATGAACTGTCCGAAGAACAGCGGTCTGCTACAATGATGTATTACTTTGACGAAATGTCGGTTCGCCAGATTGCCGAGATTCAAGGTGTGTCGGAAGGTACTATAAAAAGCAGACTCAACTATGCGAGAAAAGCAATAAAAGCATCGGTTGAAGACTACGAAAAGAAAAACGGCATCAAGCTGCATGCTATTCCATTCTTCCCCTTCTTCAAGTGGTTGTTCGAAGGCTCTTTCGAGGGCGGTATGCCTATTGTATCGGCAAAACTTGTTGCAGAGGGTGTTACTACTGCAACAGGTGCAACTGTTAGTGTTGCGGCCGCTACGGCCACAACCGGCGCAGTTGTAACAACTACTACTGCTGTGGGCATTGGTGCAAAAATTGCCGCAATGCCTCTTGTTACAAAGGTTGTTGCCCTTATTGTTGCCGGTGTTATTGCAATCGGGGGCGCCACTACTGCTATTATACTTTCACAAAAGGATGATAATCAAAGTACCGTATCGTCGGAAAAGACCGAAAGCGATGCTTCTAGTGATAAAAACAACTCATCAACACATACTCATCAATGGGGAGAATGGAATATAACTGAGCAAAAGTTCGGTGTAATAACTTATGAAATTAAAACGAGAGAATGTGCTTCCTGTAAGGAGATTGAAAAGGTTGATGAAAAGGCGGATTCATATGAATTTATCAGTAAGTATTTTGGAGATGATTTCACCCATTTAGATCAATATTTTTGGCAATGGGAATTTGGCACAGTTGAAACGAATGGGAAATTTGACGTAAATGCACTGTTTCTTGCTGGAAATCAATTGGTCTCCAGAGACGATAAATGGAAAGACGAAGAAGGAAAGGTGCACATTCCCGCCGATGAATATTATAAAATTTTGATGCAATATTTTGCATTAGATGATGCGATTATAAGCAAGATGAAGTCTATTCGTCCCGAATCAACTTACACATTTTTCCCGGATTATTGGGGCAGTCGCATGCTAGAGCATTCTTGCTTGCATAAGAAAGATAACATATATGAAATTTATTTTGCCCATGGTTCAAGCGGCGAATTAAATATGCCGTTTTTAACAGTAGAAATTGAGTATAACCGCCATAAAGGAATGGAAAATAGAACTCTTTCCATCAAAATTGATGACGCAGTTTGTTATACTGCGTCGCAACGTGCAAATATAACAATTTCGCTTGACAGTCTAATTAAAAATGTTACCGAAAAGGCTCTGGATTTCTCGGGATATACCGGTTTCAGCGCAATTGCCACTCAAAGCGAAATTGACGCTACATATGAATTGCTTAGCGCAATGGATTGCTTTGGTTATAATTTGACCAAGGAAGAAATGCTTAAAAAACGTTGGGGAAGCATAGATTATGTTGCAACAAATGATACTGTCAACAGTGTTACTGCTACATTTGAGTTTCCTTTTTATCTTGATTGGGCCGGATATCCGGAGTTAGACGGAGACATGAGCATGAACCGCGAAGCAGCCAAACGAGATATAGAAAAATTTGTTAGTCTTGTTGGAAAGGATAATGTTCTTGTTCAAATAACGGAAGAGAAAGTAGAAGACATAAAAGGTCTTGACAGCATAACCGATGAAGTTATAGATAGAATCATTACCCGTTCGCTCAGTGCAGATAATATTTGCATTTATACTGCCGAACCGCTTACAGTAGGCGGAAAAAAATGCAATTTATCAATTACCATTTCAGGCTCGCACAGTTTATACCCAAACGCTTATCACATGAGTTTTAATATTTCTTTTTTATAATTTTTTTAAAATTATAAAACCAAATAGAATTTCAAATCCCCTTTATTAGTGTAAGGACAAGAAAAAGTCCAATAAACACTTTTAAAGGGGATTTTTAATCATGAAAAAACTTTTAGCAATTATTTTAGCACTTATCTTTATGTTATCACTTGCCGCCTGTGGCAAAAACAACAAACCCGAACCCGTTGCAGTCGTAAGCGAAGCGACCGTTTTGGATGTAACATCTGACGAACCGAAAACCGAAAGCAATGAAGCAACCGAAAGCGAGAATAACGTAAGCACACCGTCTTCCGAAATTTCTTTTGAGGATGTAAAGAGTTTTGATGATTTTGTGGATAAAATGGACGAAAGCGGTTTGAAGACTACATTGACACAAAATAACGATGGTACTATTACAGTAAATCTTGATACTTCTGTCAAGGACGATGAAACCACAAAACCCGTAATTCCAACCATTGGAACGGTGGTTAAACCGCAAGCTCCTGCAAAACCAGAAAAAGAGGAAACAAAAACAGAAGAAACCGTAACTCCCGAAAAGGAAACTGCAACGGAAGAAACGGTTACCCCCACAGAGCCCGAACCCACAGAGCCGCAAACCCCAGCCGAGCCCGAAAAGCCTACTGAAACCGTTAAACCAAAGCCTCAAACCCCGCAATACACCTACACAACAAATCAAAAGCATACAAAGGTGCCTTATACCGAAAGATACCTTTATTCCGTGCTGGATGAAGAGAAAAAAGGCTGGTACAGGACAATAGATAAAGCGGTAAACAACCTTGAAGATAGGGCACATATCGGTGCTGAAATGGCTGAAAACAGAGAATATTATATCTATTATCTTTATATGTTTGATAACCCCGAGCATTTTTATTTGGGAAATTCGGTTGGAATATATACTCGTGGTGGCAGCGACGACGGTCTAATCATAACCTACTCTGTAAGCAGAACAAAAGGCGAATACTGTGGTTCGGGTTATGGGGATATGACCGAGCAACTTAAAAATAAAATTATTGCTAAAAAAGCAACCTTTGAAAAGGAAGTAAACCGTATTTTAAGCACTATACCTGCAAATGCACCAGATGTTTGGAAAGAAAAACTTATATATGACCGCATACTTATAGATAGCCACTATAACCTCTCTGCTAAATGGGACGGACTTGCAAATGACAACTGGACCGCATACGGTATTATAGTTAATAAAATGGGAGTTTGCGAATCTTATTCCGAAGCATTTCAGACACTTTGCCTATATGCCGGCATTAATTGCACCGGTGTTGTAGGAACTGCCGGTGGCGGTCATAAATGGAACTGTGTTGAACTTGACGGCGAGTGGTATATGTGTGACATCACCTTTGATGACCCCATAGGCGGAGAACAGGGTGCTGCATACCACTACTACTTTAATCTTACCTCTGCAAAAATGAAGGAATGGTGTCATGATTGGTCAACGAGTCGCTGGCCTGTTCCAAACTGCACAGCAACTAAATACAGTTATACTAATTATTTCGGCAACTAACCCCCAAGGGAGGTATTATATGTGACTCTTACCGCAAACCGAGCAGAACATTTTAATCTTTATTATATTTTTAAAGAGGACAAGGAACAGAAATCTTTGTCAAAGGAATCGGCAGCGGATATATGGAATAATATACTTTTGGCGACAAAGGAAGTAACCCGTAAAAGCGGTGCTTCTCCGCCGCCGAGCGAATAGAAAGTAAAGGAAGTGATTAAAACGGATAATTCAATTTTAAGCGACATTTATTTTGGCAGGCTATCTTTACAAGAACGGTCAGTAATCAAAAATGAAGACAGTTCTGATTGTGACGATTTTTTAAACGGACTTGAGCTTGGTTTAAGAAAAAAGATAGACGGTTATCTATCCTCTGAAAACCTGAAAACAACCCGTCTCGAAGCAGAGGCATTTGCAAGAGGATGCTCCTTTACATTAAACTTTATTTTGGAATGTCTGCAAACAAAAAATATTTTTTAAATTTTTTTAAAAATTTAAAACCAAATTAATTTCCAATTCCCCTTTATTAGTGTAAGGGGGATAACCCCAAATAAAATATGAGGTGAAAAATTATGTCATTAGTACAAATTATTTTTACGGTTTTAGGTCTTATTGCAGCATTGGTGTGTGCGGTCTTATTTTATGGTCCTATGATTCTTGCAATTATTAGAATAATTAAAAATCCAAAGAAGTTAAAAGTGAAACTGGGAATGGACGGTATATCTATCGGCTTAAACAACGACACTTTAAACCAACAAATGTTTGACGATGCTAATCGTAATGCAATGAATATGCATGATATGGCAGTTCGTGATCATTTGACTGCTCATAATATGGCATTTCATGACCATTTGACCGCTCATAATATGGCGCTGGATGCACAACAGTCATTTATGAATCATCATATGATGTAAAATTAATATGAAATTATAGGATATTAAAAAAGACCGCGCTTGGAATGTTGGTGTTGACAATTAAAATTGCTTTGATTATAATAGAAACGCAATAAATGAGAATTTATTAAACAAATTATAAACCGATAGGTTAGTTGAGGATAGAATAGGCTGCTATCACACCTGCGAATCATAATAGGTCTTAAAGGGATACCGCTACCTGCCAATTAACCTATCAGTTATAATATATATTAAAACATCCTTTAGGGTGTTTTTTTATTTGTATACTACAATTAATTTGTTGTATATAAAATGTTTTTGCAAAATCAAATATATAGTATGCAATTTCAAGGGATTCCTGTCATTAGCTAAACCCCAAAAGGAGCCTTAAAAAATATGGACATATTTAATTACAAACGAACAAAACACGCTTGCTATTATACAACCCTTGCCATGTCAACGGTATTTAGTTTGCCGCCGCTCTTGTTTGCAACATTCAGAGAATTATACGGCATATCCTATACGCTTCTCGGTACGCTTGTACTTATCACTTTCTGCACACAGTTTGGAATTGATTTGATCTTTTGCTTTTTCAGCAAGCATTTTAACACACATAAAACCGTACGGTTAATGCCTCTTATCACTGCAACGGGACTATTAATTTATGCTTTGATACCGACATTGCTTCCCCAATATGCGTATATTGGCTTGGTTATAGGGACTGTCCTATTTTCTGTTGCCGCGGGATTAAGTGAGGTTCTGATTAACCCTACGGTTGCCGCTTTACCCTCTAAAACACCTGAAAAAGATATGAGTATTTTACATTCCTTATATGGCTATGGTGTTGTCGGTGTGGTTTTAATAAGTACATTATTTCTTAATTTCGTTGGTAAACAGTATTGGATGTATCTTGCTTTCTTTTGGGCGATCTTGCCTGTAATCGCATCTGTTTTGCTTTGTACATCAAAATTGCCCGATATGAATATGACGCATAGCAAGGCAAAGTCGGTTAAGTCAAAACACAGAACCAAAGGTATTATCCTTTGTATGGCTTGTATCTTTTGCGGTTCCTGTGTCGAGCTTACAATGTCTAATTGGATTTCCGTTTACACTGAAAATGTGCTTCAAATGCCTAAAATGTTGGGCGATATTTTCGGTATGTCTTTGTTTGCTGTGCTGCTTGCACTCACTAGGACCGCTTATGCAAAATTCGGAAAAAACATTTTACGCGTTTTAATGATGAGTATGCTTGGTGCTGCCATGTGTTATGCTTTAGTGGCATTTTCTTCTAATGCGGTTTTATCCCTTTTAGGCTGCGTGTCGGTAGGTATTTGCTCCTCTATGCTATGGCCGGGAACTCTAATTTTGATGGAAGAAAACGTGCCTGCGGTTGGTGTTTCAACATACGCTTTAATGGCAGCAGGCGGTGACTTCGGAGCTTCCTTTGCCCCTCAGGTTTTGGGTATTATCGTTGACAAAATCTCGGTTACAGATTGGGCTCAAACGCTTGGCAACAATTTAGCTTTGTCATCAGAACAAATAGGTTTTAAGGTAGGTATGCTGATTGCAACCTTCTTCCCGATTTTAGGGTTCATTCTTTTGGTTTATATAAAAAATTTTTTCAAAATTAACCTCAACACCAAAAATGATATTATTCGCAACCATTAAACCATAAAAAACTTAATAAAAACAGAGGTGAGCTTTTAAAAGCTCACCGCTGTTTTTCGGTTTCGGTCATGCTTATATAATATTTCGCTATGGTTTCGGGCGGGGTTTTCATATCCTCTTTAAGCCACCACTTAACCGTTTCTGCAAAGCTTCCAACCAAATGGTTTATAAGAAAATCATTGGGTACATCGGCCTTGAAAAAATCCGAATACATCTCAAAAACCTTGCTTAATTGGGATTTGAAGTAGCCCATAAACAGCTCGCCGCTGTTTGAAAGCAAAATCCCCGAGAGGTCACTCTCCCCATTTTGTATATGCCATAAAATGTGGGAAAGCTTGGACTCCAAATCATTTCCCCCCTTATCCCACGGGCAAGGGTCGTTTTCAAATATATGCGAAAAAAGGTCGGTACACATTGACTCTAAAAGAGAATCCTTGGTTTCAAAATGGGTATAAAACGTACTGCGGCCGACATTTGCAAGATCGATTATATCCTGAACGGTAATGTGGTCATAGCGTTTGGTTTGCAAAAGACTGTGAAATGCAGAAAATATTGCTTTGCGGGTTTTTTGTTGCCGTCTGTCCATTGGTTTCTCCTGTACATTTTTTTAGATTTGTTCATTAACCTACAATAATAAAAATTTGGTTATTGCAAATTTAGGCTTAAAACAATATAATTTAACTGAACAATATGTTCGGTAACGAATTTATTATACAGCAACTTTTTTTAAAAGTAAAGGAGAAATACCCTTGAAATTTTTTGATGAGATTTTAGAAAAATTTGAAAGCGTACCTGCAACGGTTATAAGCGGAATTTCGCTTGCGATAAGTCTTGGACTTTCTCTTGCCGGGGTTAATCTGCCCATATTTCTTAATCCTGCATGGATAGCGGTAATAGTTTCGGGTATTCCGCTAATTTTTCTTGCGGTAAGGCGCTTGCTTCACAACAAGGGAATAAGCAAAATTTCCTCGGCTCTGCTTATTTCTGTTGCTATGGTAGCCTCTATTGCTATAGGTGACCTTTTTGCCGCAGGTGAGATTGCCTTTATAATGGCTATAGGCGAAATTTTAGAGGATAAAACCACCGACCGCGCCAAAAGAGGACTAAAAAAGCTTATCGACCTTGCTCCCACCACCGCCCGACTTATCACTGACGGCGGTGAAAAAATCATAGATGCAAAGGACATTAAAGCGGGCGATGTTTTAAGAATTTTACCGGGTGAAACCATTTCTGTTGACGGAGAGATAATTTCGGGTGAAACAAGCATTGACCAATCGGTTATGACAGGTGAGTCCTTACCCGTTGACAAGCAGGTGGGTGACCAAGTTTTTTGCGGAACAATAAACCGTTTCGGTGCGATTGATATTAAGGCTTTAAAGGTTGGTGAGGCTTCTTCCCTTGGCAAGCTTATACGAATGGTAAAGGAAGCCGAAAGCAAAAAGGCGCCCATGCAGCGAATTGCAGATAAAAGCGCCTCTTACTTGGTGCCCGTAGCGCTTTTGCTTGCAATAATATCAGGAATTTTAAAGCAGGATATTATTGTGGCAGTTACCATGCTGGTGGTCTTTTGCCCCTGTGCCTTGGTGCTTGCAACACCTACCGCTATTATGGCGGCAATCGGTCAGGCAACCAAGCACGGCGTTATAATTAAATCGGGCGAAGCGCTTGAAAAAATGGGAAAGGTTGACACCGTAGCCTTTGACAAAACGGGAACTTTGACCTACGGCAATTTAGTGGTTTCGGATGTTTTGCCGCTGAAATCAGGACTTGATAAAAACGAGCTTTTAAGGCTTATAGCCTCTGCCGAGCAGAAAAGCGAGCACCCCTTGGCAAAAGCGGTTGTAGATTTTGCAAAGAAACAAGACACCAAGCTTTATGGCAGTGATAATTTCCGTATGGAAGCCGGCAAAGGCATTCGGGCGCTTGTGAACGGTACATCCCTTTTTTGCGGAAACGAAAAATTTATTGCCGAAAACGGATTCAATTTAAATTCCGCCAACCTTTCTGCCCTTGAAGCTTTTAGTCTGCAGGGCAAAGCAGTGCTGATTGCCGCGGCAGAGGATAAAATTTTAGGCGTTGTAGCCCTCTCTGACACACTCAAGCCCGAAGCCGAAGAAATGATATTAAGTCTTAAAAAGCATCATGCAACCCCCGTACTGCTTACGGGCGATAAGCTTGCCGCCGCAAAGCATTTCGGAGAAAAGCTGGGAATAAAGGAAATAAGAGCCGAGCTTTTACCAGAACAAAAGGTGCAAAGCATAACAGAGCTTCAAGCCGAAAGCAAAACTGTTTGTATGATAGGTGACGGCGTAAACGATGCCCCTGCACTTAAAACCGCCGATGTTGGCGTTGCAATGGGAACTATGGGAAGCGATATTGCGGTTGAAGCGGCAGATATTGCGCTTATGGGGGATGACATTTCTAAAATCCCTTATTTAAAGCGCCTTTCAAATGCAACCGTAAGCACAATTAAATTCAGCATTTCGCTCTCACTTATTATAAATATTTTGGCAATAGTCCTATCCTTTTTCAAAATCCTTAACCCCACAACAGGGGCTTTGGTGCATAATGCAGGGTCATGCTTTGTTGTGCTTATAGCCGCCCTTTTATATGACCGAAAATTTGATTGATTTTTATTATTTAAAAATAATGCACATACTAATAGTAATCTGTTTTTAAAGAGGTCTTTTTAATGCTTATAGATTTTCACACCCACTGTTTTCCCGAAAAAATTGCCAAAACCGCCATAGAAAAGCTTTCCTTCGTATCGGGAGGGCTTGAATATCATACCGACGGCACTGTAAACGGTCTTAAAAGCTCAATGCAAAAGAGCGGAGTTGATATTTCGGTTGTGCTTAATATTGCCACCAATGCCCGACAGCAGAAAAATGTTAACGATTTTGCCGCAGAATTAAACAATCGAAAGGATATTTTTGCCTTTGGCTCGGTTTTCCCCGATGCCGAGGATGCGCTTTTTGAGCTTGAGCGTATAAAAGCGTTAGGGCTAAAGGGTGTAAAGCTCCATCCCGATTATCAAGGCTTTTGTGCAGATGATGAAAAAATGAAGCCGATTTATAAAAAAATAGGCGAGCTGGGTCTTATAACCGTTTTCCACGCAGGCTTTGATTACGGTTTTGCTCCGCCCTATAATGCCACGCCCGAAAAGCTTGAAAAAGCACTTTCTTGGTTTGAGTCACCCGTAATTGCGGCGCACTGGGGCGGTCTTAACTGCAACGAAGAGGTTTTAAACCGCCTTTGCGGCAAGGATGTTTATTTTGATGTTTCTTTCGGCTATTCTTCCTTACCGAAATATTACGCCGAAAAAATTCTTGAAAAGCATGGATGTGATAAAATTCTTTTTGGCACAGATACCCCCTGGCACACCCCAAAAATGGAAAAAAGATTGCTTGAAAATTTGGATTTGAGTGACAGCGACCGCGAAAAAATTTATGCAGAAAACGCAAAACGGCTCTTGGGGATATAAAAATCACTAAATTTCTTGAAAGGTACCATTCTTATTTATTAAGACTGTTACCTTTTTCTTTTTCTTAAGAGCATTTTCAATCGTGAAGTTTGTTCCACGTGATTTTCCATCCCAAAAAGCAATAATACAATCACAATAATTTATTATTTGTAAATTCCTTTTTAAAGGCGCACTTCTTCCGAATTTACTATATTCCGGTAAAAATTCCACTAATTTAATATTATTGCTTCGAGCAAATTCACGTGCACACCTATCTATCCCCACAGCACCACCTGAAACTATTTCCGTTACGTCATTAGGAATATATTTACCCAGATTATTTACAACTAAATTTCTTGAACCCACTATAGCTACTCGCATAATTTCTCCTTTTTTGTTCGTCATTTTTTCACCATTATACCACCATTTTCGTTTTGGTGCAATAATAACATTATAATTGAGTCATAATGATTAAAAAATGGTGGCAAAGAGGTGTGCAAATGGACGATAAACTATTAAGATATACCTTACGTGTTGATAGAGTGCTGTTTCAAAAATTCCGATATATAGCGGAGTCAGAGGGACGCTCGGCAAACAAAGAAATTGAGCAATTTATAAAAAAGTGCGTTGCTCAATATGAAGAGAAAAACGGTAAAATACCCACAGAATAAATATCCACCCGAAATCGGGTCAAGGGCGAAGCCCTTGTCGTTTAGGGGGGTTATGGTGACAAAGAAGATGGTGTAAAAAACGTAAAGCTTGCCGACAAATTGAAAACGCAGTTTTCACTCTTTGGCGGCGTTTTAATTAAATTTTAATCTTGTCACCTAAGGGGGGAATCGAAATCCCCCCTTTAGGCGAATCTTTCCGCCCTTTCTTTTCGCCCACACAAGAAAGGGCGTGCCTGTCGCGGCATGAGCGACAACAATATAAAAAACTAGGTAAGTTTTCGCTTACCTAGTTTTTTCTTTTAATCTTATTCAAACAATGGGGTTGAAAAATATCTCTCGGCGGTGTCGGGTAAAACTGTTACAACCGTTTTGCCCTTGCCCAGCTTTTTGGCAAGCTTTATTGCCGCCGCAACATTTGTACCACTGCTTATGCCGCACATAATACCCTCTTTTGCGGCAAGGTCTTTAGAAGCTTTTATTGCCTCCTCGTCCTTGATAATGCAAACATCATCATATATTTCGGTGTTGAGAATATCGGGAATCAAACCGTCCCCTATTCCCATTTGAACGTGAGTACCTATAGATCCGCCCGAAAGTATCGCCGCATTTTCGGGCTCTACTGCCCAAATAGTCATATCAGGGTTTTTTGCCTTTAGGGTTTCGCCTATACCCGTAATAGTACCGCCTGTTCCGATACCCGAACAAAAGCCGTGAATAGGAGCGTTTACCTGTTCAAGAATTTCAACACCCGTACCCTTGCGCTGAATTTCGGGATTGGCAGGATTTTCAAACTGCTGGGGCACAAACACGTTTGGATCTTCAGCCTTCATTTTAAGAGCTATCTGCAAGCATTCTTCAATACAAAGACCGATATTGCCGGCATCGTGCACCAAAATAACCTCTGCCCCATAGTGATTAACAAGCTTTCTGCGTTCTTCGCTTACAGAATCGGGCATAATGATTTTAACCTTTAAGCCCTTAACCGCTCCCACAAGAGCCAAGCCTATTCCTTGATTGCCGCTTGTAGGCTCTACAATTATAGTATCCGGGTTAATAAGACCCTTTCTTTCGGCATCGCATATCATATTATACGCCGTTCTGGTCTTAATAGAGCCGCCCACATTAAGACCTTCAAATTTTACAAGAATATCGGCACTGTCCGGCTCTACCATATTTTGTAGTTTTATGATAGGCGTGTTGCCCATAGCCTCTAATATATTATTATAAATCATTTGTATCAATAGCCGCCTTATTGGTAATTTTTTTAAGTATAACACAACCGCGCCAAGGTTTCAATTATTTTATTAGCTTTGTGTAATCCTCGCCCTTATCTATGTAAATATCCGAAGCTTTTTTCAGCTTATCGTGGTCAAAGGTGTGCGGGTCATAAATTCCAACCGTTAAAAAGCCTGCCTTTTTTGCCGTACCGAGCGCCAACGCAGAATCCTCAAAAACACAGGTTTCCGAAACAGCCGCACCAAGCACTTTTGCCGCATAGAGAAAAACATCGGGCTCTTCCTTGCCTTTGCCAACATCGGCACAGGAAACAAAGGTGTTAAAAAACGCATCAAGCCCCGTTCTTTTCACCGCGTGTTTTATAAGGTCGGGAGCTGTTGCCGAAGCCACACACATGGGAATATTTTTTTCTTTAAGGTAGGTAAGATACTGAAATACACCGCTTTTTAATTCCACCTGTTCACGGTAAAACCGCTCGGTGATTTCTACCGCCAAACCGTGTACCTCTTCGCCGCTTTTGCCTAAATTATAATTGCGGTGTATCATCTCCATACCCTCACGCAAAAGCATTGTGCGGATTGCCTTATCGTCCGCCGTGCTTGGTCTGAAACCCTTTTTGCCTGCAAGCTGTACACCTAAATTTTCCCAAATGATCTCCCATACCCCGAGAGAGTCTATAAGAGTGCCGTCCATATCAAAAATTGCAGCCTTCATATTCATAATATTCACTCCCTTTAAAACAGTTACTATTTTAGCATTTAAAGACCCAAAAGTCAACGAAAGACCGGTATAAACGCTTTAGCTCGCTATTTTTTAATATCCGCTTTTAAAATTGAGCTTTTATATTCGGTCGGGGTCATTTTTGTGAATTGCTTGAAGCATTTTGAAAAGTATTGCGGGTTATCAAACATAAGCATATCCGCAATTTGGGACATATTATACCGCTCCTCACGTATCAGCCGCTTTGCCTCTTTAATTTTTAATGAATTGTAATACTTCATTATCCCGTGGTATTCCGAAAAGGCTTTTTTAACTGCGCTCTCGCTTTTTGAAAGCCTTTTTGCAATTTCCTTAACGGTTATTCTTCCGTATATATTCTCATTTAAAACATCAAGAATTTCCTTTACGCTGTAGGGTACTTCAACACCGTCAATAAGATAGCTTCTGCGCATTTTTTTGGGTAAAACATCGGTATTGCGGCAAAGCCTGATAAGAAAAATTTCAAGCATATTTTTAGTCATCTGACTGCTGCCGAACGGGGCGTTTTCTATAACGTTAAGCTTCTGCAAAAGCGGATTATGCTCGTCCTCGAGCCTGTAGCAGGAAAGCCCCTCTGAAAAAATTGTGGATAAAAGCCCCTTTTCTTCGGCGCTCAGCTTGAAAATTTTGCCCTCAAGATATTTCATCGCCCGACTTCTACATTCAAAGGTTATTATGCTTACATTTGGTGCGGTATCGTTATTCCCCGAAAGATTATGAAATTCGTTAGGCTTATGAAAGGTCATTTCACCGCTTTTAAGCACAAAACGGTTTTTATCGGCGGTACAAATCATTTCGCCCTTGTCTATGTAAACCATTTCCCAAAAATCGTGGCTTTCACCCTCATAGCAAAAGCTTTTTGAAAGCTCCATATAAAAAATGGTTATAATTTTTTCAACATTAAAGGTTTTTTCAAAGGGAATGCGTGTAAAATTGTTTTCCATTCAAAAAGCTCCTTACCCGATTTTATAAATATTATAGCCGATTTTACTCTCGGTTTCAAGAGTTTTGATGTTATACTTGGATTATAAGGAGGTAATAAAAATGTATACTGTATTAGTAATTTCCTGCCATCCTGACGATATGGAAATCGCCTGTGCCGGCACCCTGCTGAAATGCAAGGAACGTGGAGACAGGGTTGTTGTTTGCCATCTTTCAAGCGGCAACCAGGGTCACGAGATTATTATGCCTGACGAATTAACCGAGATGAGACTTGCCGAAGCAAAGAAAAGTGCAGATTTAGGCGGCTTTGAGGTTATGTGGGGCGGCTTTGATGACCTTGAAATTTATGACAACAACAAAGCTTCACGTGATAAGGTTGTTGATATTATCAAAAAGGTTGACCCCGATTTTATCATCACCCACGACCCCGAGGATTATATGCCCGACCATGTTGCAACCTCAAAGCTTGTGTTTGATGCTTGCTTTACTGCAACTCTTCCGCATTACAACACCTCTGTTCCGGGCAAAGCAAGGCTTACCCCCATTTTTTATATGGACACCCTGTGCGGAGTAAACTTTAACCCTACAGAATATGTTGATGTTTCACCCTTTATTGATAAAAAGCTGGAAATGCTTAATTGTCACGAGTCACAAATTGTTTGGATGCGTGACCACGATAATATAGATTTTCCCGATATGGTCAGAACCTGCTGCCGTTACAGAGGCTTCCAGTGCGGTGCCGATTTTGCAGAGGGCTTCCGCCAGTGTCAGGTTTATCTTAAACAAACCACAAAAAGACTTTTGCCGTAAGCTGACGAGAGTCAACTTAACTAACAGATAAAAGGAGAAAAATATTATGGATTTTAATTCAACAGTAAAAGGCTCGGCACTTGAGGGCTTTTACCCTGCAGGCTGGGATTTTGAAAAAATTGATGCGTGCATAGCTGCACCCGAAAAAATTTGCAACAGAGAGGATTACTGGAACAAGGCTTTTACTCCTGTTAAATGCGACAGCCTTGCAGAGTTTGAAACCTATATGGGTCACGAAATAGCTTTGCAAATCAAAAAAAGCCGTGATGCAGGTGAAAAAATTGCTTTCATTTTGCCCGTTGGCCCTATGGGAATGTATAAATGGGTTGTTTATTTTATAAAAGAATGGGGAATCCCCTGCGACCACGTTTACACCTTTAATATGGACGAATGGGCTGATGCCGAAGGTAACACCTTAGCGCCCGATAACAGCGGTGCATTTCAGTATGCAATGGAGCAGGCACTTTTCAATCCTTTGGGAGAGCTTACCGTACCCAAAAATCAAAGAAATTTTGCCACAAAGGAAAATTTGCCCACCTACCCCGAAAAGATAGATGCCCTTAAAGCCGAGGGTGCAAAATTAATACTTGTTTACGGAATAGGCAGAATGTGTCATATTGCGTTTTGGGAGCCCACCTTTGCGGCCGATTACAGCAGTGCCGAGGAATGGGAAAAAGCACCCTACAGAATTGGTGCAAAAATTCATCCGCTTACGGTTGAACAAAATGCGCTGACCTCTTTTAAATCACGTACCACACTTGTGCCCTGCCGAGCTAACACAATAGGCCCCGGCATATTCCTAAAGGCAGACTTTTGCATAGGCGGTGCAGACGGTACATTAGGCAGAGGTATGCAGTGGCAGGGTATGAGCCTTTGGATGACACTTCACTACGGCAAAACCCCTTGGATTACTTCAACCTATATCCCCACTCTTCCCGGCAGACTGTTTTTCCTAAAAGACCTTGCAGGTCCGCTAGAAGCGGAGTGTAACTGATATGGCAAAGGAAAAAAGCGGTATTGCCGTTGCAGGAACACTGCTTGTTGATAAAATCAATGAAATAGCGGCATACCCCCAAAACGGAGAGCTGACTAAAATTTTAAAAACTCATACCTCGGTGGGCGGATGCGTACCAAATGTTTGCATAGATTTGAAAAAAATCTGCCCTGACCTGCCCGTTTTTGCTGTGGGCAAGGTGGGTGACGACCAAGAGGGCGAATATATCTGCTCTGCGTTAAGTCAAGCTTCGGTTGACATAACCCATATAAAAACCGCAAACAAAAAAACCAGCTTTACCGATGTTATGAGTGTTTCGGGCGGACAGCGCACCTTTTTCACCTTTGCTGGTGCAGATAACGACTTGACCGCTGACGATATTGATTTTAACACCCTGGACTGCAAAATGCTTCATTTGGGATACTTTTTGTTGCTTGACAAAATCGATAAAGGCGAGGGCCTCGCTATCCTTAAAAAAGCAAGCGAAATGGGGATTGAAACCTCTATTGACCTTGTTAGTGAAAATTCTGACAGATATGCACTTGTGCGCCCCTGCCTTCCGTTTACTGATTATTTGATTGTAAACGAAACCGAAGCAGAAAAGCTTGCAGATATGCCCTACTCAAAGGAAAACGCAGAAGAAATTTGCAAAAAGCTCAAAAAGCTTGGGGTTAGAAAAAAGATAATTATTCATAACCCCCTCTATTCGGTTTGTTACTCCGAAAACGGCTTCACCGCTCTTGGCTCTTTTATACTGCCCGACGGTTTTATTGTAGGAACAACAGGTGCGGGTGACGCCTTTTGTGCGGCGGCGCTTTATGCTGTTTATTGCGGTAAAGCGGATAAGGAAATTCTTGGATTTGCCTCTGCCGCGGCGGTTATGTCCTTAAAGGCTGCCGATGCCACAAGCGGACTTTGCGCCAAAGAAGATATTATAAAATACTGTGAGGATTTTGAAAGGATAAAGCTATGCTGGTAAATTTAAATGATGTTCTTAAAAAAGCTCAAACGGAGAATTATGGTGTGGGTCTTTTTAATACAACCGATACCGATATGCTGGAGGCTGTCATAGCTGCGGCAGAGGAGCTTCGTTCTCCCGTAATTTTAGGTACTGCCGAAGTGTTGCTGCCTTACGGCGAGCTAAAGCTAATAGCCCCCTCTATAAAGGCGGCGGCCGAGCGTGCAAGCGTGCCCGTAGTAATGCACTATGACCACGGACTCACCTTTGACAGATGTATTGAAGCCTTAAAGTTAGGGTTTTCTTCAATTATGTTTGACGGCTCTGCAGGTGAATACAGCCAAAATCTTGAACAAACAAAGGAAATCGTTAAAATTGCACATTCCTTTGGAGCAACGGTTGAGGGCGAGATAGGTCACGTGGGTCAAGCCGACAGTGAGGATAATCTGCTCACCGATATGTACACCACCCCCGAAGAAGCCGAGGCTTATGTAAAGGCAACGGGTGTAGATGCGCTTGCGGTAGCTATAGGCACAGCCCACGGTGTTTACAAAACAAAGCCTATGTTGAATTTAGACCGCCTGCGCGAGATACGCGAAAGAATTGACACTCCGCTTGTGCTTCACGGAGGCTCGGGTCTTACGGATGATGATTTTAAAAATACCATTAAAAACGGTATTGCCAAGGTTAATATCTTTACCGACCTTTGCCTTGCCGGTAACCGAGCTATGGCTAAAGGTTTAGAAAACCGCCTTGATTACCTTGAAATCAGAAATCTTAAGGTTGAAACAATTAAAGAAGCAGTAAAACAAAAAATGCTTATCTTCGGTTCAAACGGAAAAGCGTAGAGAATAAATGGGCTGTAAAAAAATAAATTATAGTTTGTCCGGCAGATTATATAGTTCAAACCCTGCCTCCCTTGTGTAAAGAGAGGTTTGTACAATTACTTAACCCACTGCTTAAGCTATAATTTAGATTTGGAATCAGATGATTAAAAATTAAAAATGCGGGAGAAGTTTATTTTTTACTTCTACCGCATTATTTTTTTATCAAGTTATTTTTTTATCGGCTTTTGAGGTAATTGGGTTTTTTTTAAGTCCCTTTTTTAGTGTTTGCGGGTTGACCCGAAACGCTTATTATAATATAATTGAGATATTAAGCAAAAGAGGCGTAAAAGGAGTAAAAAAGCATGGTACAGTTAAAGAAAAAGCCGACATTAAGGCAAGAAGCCGCCAAGCCTGCAACTTCACATAAATTGTGGGTCAAGTGGGTTTTTTGTGCCATACCGCTTTTTACAGCAGGGCTTATGTATTTTTTTCTGCCGTTTTTTCCGAAATTCACCGAATATATAATTTCAAGGGGACTTTTCAGAATAATAGGCATTCCAACCCAATGGATTATGTCTGTTTTTCCGTTTTCTGTCACTGAAATGATAGTGCTTTTATCCGCTCCTGTTCTTTTAACGCTTGCGGTTATTTGGATAATAAGAATTGTTAAGAGCAGCAACAAAAAACAAACCGCAGAACGGGGTATCCGTTTTGTTTCGTGGTGTCTTTCGCTTGCCGCCCTTTTATTTATGATAATGCACGGTGCTAATTATTCAAGGCTTTCTACTGCCGAGCTTTTAGGTCTTCCCTCAAGAGCCTATACCGCAAACGACCTTTACCTTCTCACCGCCGACCTTGCTAAAAAGGCATCGGCGGCACGTGAAAAGCTGCCCGAGGATGAAAACGGCTGTGTTGTGCTTACCACCTCAAAATCAGAATTCCTTTTAGCGGCAGACAACTGTTATGATAATTTGCAAAAGACCTGCCCATTCTTAAAAACCGGGGTTTGGCGTGTAAAATCGGTAATGCTTTCGCACTACTGGTCATATACGGGAATTACCGGCGTTTACTGCCCTTGGACCGGCGAATCAAATATCAATACCGATACACCTCAAAGCGGCTGGGGGCATACCGCCGCTCACGAGCTTGCCCACACAATGGGCTTTGCCAGAGAGGATGATTGCAACTTTTTGGGCTGGCTTGCCTGCTCGGTAAGCGGTAACCCCGATTACGAATACTCGGGCCATCTTGCGGCATATATTTATTGCTCAAACGCCCTTTACTCTGCAGACCGAGAGCTTTGGAAAAAAGCCAAACAAAACTGTTCGGACGGAATGGTTAGGGATATGAGACAGAAAAATGCTTATTGGCAGAGCTTCGAGGGAGATGTAATGGAGACCTCCGAAAGCTTTAATGACTCCTTTATAAAGGCAAACGGCGACCAAAACGGAATTTTAAGCTATAGCCATGTGGTTGAATTGTTGTTGCGATACTATGACAGTAAAAATATGCTTAGCTGATAAAAGCGTGATGAAAACTCATCACGCTTTTATTTTTAAACCAAATTTATTTAAATCTATATGCCCATCAGTCTCAAATTCTATACCCTCTGCTTCAAGCAAAGACCTTTGAGCATCACCGCCACCGAAAGCAAAGCCCTCGGCAACTCTACCATCTCGGTTAACTACCCTGTGACAAGGAATTACATAAGGCGCAGGATTATTGTGCAACGCATAGCCAACAACCCTTGCCCATCTGGGGTTACCTGCAAGTGTTGCTACTTGACCGTAGGTTGCAACCTTTCCTTTAGGTATCTCGGAAACCACT
This sequence comes from Acutalibacteraceae bacterium, assembly GCA_045542295.1. Classification (GTDB taxonomy): domain Bacteria; phylum Bacillota; class Clostridia; order Oscillospirales; family Acutalibacteraceae; genus UBA737. Next base: position 5,536 of record JAZQKT010000106.1, on the reverse strand, counting down.
TTATATATACGTTCCCAAACAGCCATCTTTTCACCCCTGAATCAGTATTCCCTTTAAGATATACTTATTCCGAAAGCTCAAGACGGAACGCCTGATTTGCCATTGTACCGTCGGTTGTGTAATAATAAACATCAAGCACAGTGCCGTCAGCCACGAAATATGCAGAGGCTATGTTGTTGCCCGAAACATAGAGCTCTTTTTCAAACTTATCAATCACCTTAACCTCCTGCTTGGTGAACATATCGCAAATCTTAACCGAGCCAGAGGCGGTGTAGCTTACATAATTACCGAAGCAATCCACCTGTCCGTAATAAACAGGTGATTTTTCACCGCTCTCAAGGTTAAAGAAAACATTGCTTCTTGTCATTTTATCTGCCCCCTCTTGGATAGATAAAACAGCTATGTTATCGGAGAAACGGGAAATATGCGGCAAGGTGTTTGATTCACCGCTCTCAAGCGTTTTGCCGCTGGCATCGGTAAGCTTATATTCGTACTTTTGTGTTGTATTGTTTTGAGTTATGCTGTAATACTGCGATTCTCTTGACATTTTAACGCCTATCATCTGCATAACCGTTTCATAAACACCATCCCTGCGGAAGTAGGTGCTTTTTGCATTTTGATCAAGCATGTGTATTTGGTCTTTTGAATTAATCTTGAAGCTGACAACCTCGGTCACAGTGTCAAGCTCGATATAAAATTCTTCTTCGCTTGCAGTATATTCCTTCTCGGCAAAGGCAAGCTCACCCTCAAGCATTGCAACAAAATCCTCAATTATATTATCGTTGCCGTTCTTAAAGAAACAGTGATACCCATTCTGTACCGCAATCATTTCAACAAAGCCCACAACCGGCAACTTTATTTTTTCTGTGGGAGCAGAAGCGTCTGCCTTTGATTCGGTATCCTTATTTTTACAACCCGCAAAGCTACACAGGAGAAGTAAACAGAGAAACAAACTAACTAATCTTTTCATAAATAACCATTCCTTTAAATTTATTGATTATATACCGATTCAGCATAACGGACAGCCTCCATAGCATCTTTGGCATATTTATCCGCACCTATGTTATCGGCAAATTCCTTGGTTAAAACTGCACCGCCCACCATAATCTTACACCATGGCGCTTTAACGCGAAGCTGTTTTATGGTTTCCTCCATAGCGGGCACTGTGGTGGTCATTAAAGCACTCAGCCCCACTATAGGTGTTCGGGAGCGGCAAACCTCATCAACTACTTTCTCGGGGGCAACGTCCTTTCCAAGGTCGGTCACCCTAAAGCCGTAATTCTGCAAAAGCAGTTTTACAATGTTTTTGCCGATATCGTGAATATCACCCTTAACGGTTGCAATAACAATGTTACATTTTACCGCCTCATTATCGGTTGCGGCATTAAGCTGTATCTGCTCAAAAGCCGCCTTTGCCGATTCGGCGCTCATAAGCAGCTGGGGCAGATAAACGGTTTTGTTTTCAAAGCCTATACCAACAGTATTGAGCGCAGGTATTATCTCATTTTGCACCACATCAAGCGGTTTTTCGGTTTTGAGCAGGTCTTTTGTAATAGACGCCGCCAATCCCTTTTGTCCCTTTACAATCGCCCTTTGAAGCTCGGATTTTGAGTCACCCTCTGCCGACTTTCGGGCGCCGCCCTCTGTGAGAATGGCCGTTTTCGGCAAGGTGCTTGCAAATTCTATATAATCCGTACAGCTCTCATCCTGACCCGATAAAGCACAAAAAGCGTAATACGCCTTAAGCATTTCGTTTGAATAAGGGTTCATAATTGCGGCAGATAAGCCCTGCCACAGGGCAAGTGTGAAGAAATTGCTGTTTATGATTTCTCTTTCGGGCAAGCCAAAGGAAACATTAGAAACACCCAAAGAGGTGTTACAGCCAAGCTCTTCGCTTATCATTTTTACCGCTTTGAGAGTCTCGGCGGCGGCATTATTATCTGCACTTACGGTTAGCGCCAGCGGGTCAAAAATAATATCCTTTTTAGCTATTCCGTATTCTTTCGCTACTGCCAAAATCTTTTTGGCAATTAAAAGTCTGCCCTCTGCGCTTTCGGGAATACCGTTTTCATCAAGAGTGAGCGCCACAACAAGACCGCCGTATTTTTTGGCAAGCGGAAAAACCGCATCCATGCTTTCTTTTTTTCCGTTTACGGAATTTATCATAGCTTTACCGTTATAGCATCTGAGCGCCGCTTCCATTGCAACAGCATCAGAGGTATCAAGCTGAAGCGGCAAATCAGTTACCGCCTGAAGCTCGGTTACAGCGGTTTTAAGCATCTTAACCTCATCAATTTCGGGTAATCCCACATTAGCATCAAGAATATGAGCGCCTTTTTCCTGCTGGGCGATACCCTCTTTTAAAATATAGTCAATATCATTGGCCTTAAGCGCTTCCTTAAACCGCTTTTTGCCTGTGGGGTTAATTCTCTCGCCTATAAGCAACGGCTTTTCGCCGAAAATCAACGCATGGGTATAAGAGGAAACAGTTGTTATATTCTTTTCCTTTATTTCTTTTGGTTTAAGCCCTGCCGTTTTTCGGGTCAGCGCCGATATATATTCGGGTGTTGTGCCGCAACAGCCGCCCAATATTCTTACACCCTTTTCTAAAAGGCGTGCAACCTCCCCGCTAAACTCATCGGGCAGAACATCATAAACCGTTTTACCGTCAACTGCCTTCGGCAAACCTGCATTGGGCTTTAAAATAACCGGCAAGGACGAATACTTTAAATATTCCTCAACAACGCCTGCCAAAGCCTTTGGACCTAAAGAGCAGTTAACACCTATTGCATCCGCTCCCATTCCCTCAAGCAAGGCCACCATGGCCGCAGGTGAAGCGCCGGTCATAAGCTTGCCGTCCTCACTGTAGGCGTTTGAAACAAAAACAGGTAAATCACAGCTTTCCTTTGCGGCAAGCAGTGCCGCTTTGGTTTCATAGCTGTCATTCATAGTTTCAATAAAAATTAAATCCGCACCGTATTTTTTGCCAAGCCTTACCGTTTTAGCAAAAACCGAAACCGCATCCTCAAAATCAAGGTCACCGTAGGGCTTAAGCATTTTACCCGTGGGTCCAATGTCAAGCGCTACCCATTTTGGTTGAGGTGCTTCACTGCTTTTGGCAGCAGCTTTTGCGTTTTCTATCGCGGCACTTATTATTTTTTCAAGCTCATCATCACTGAATTTAAGACTGTTTGCGCCAAAGGTGTTGGCGTTTACAACGTTACTTCCGGCATCGAAATAGCTTTTGTGTATGGCGGTTATGACCTCCCGCCTTGAAATATTCCAGCTTTCGGGCAGTTCACCTACAGGCAAACCCTCTGCCTGCAAAAGCGTACCCATTCCGCCGTCAAGATAGAGTATATTGTTTTTTATATATTCGGTTATCCTCATTCCTATACTCTCAATCCTTCACATTATAGTTTTAAGGCTTTTTTGTTATTCCTATTATCGCTGTAACAGATTTTGTCGGGGACATTATAAAGCTGTCACAAAGCGTGAGTCCTATTTTTCTGCCACAGTCAAGCGCTGTAAAAATATCCTTTTGAAGCTCAAGCGGTAAATCACCGTAGCCCGCACTGAAACGGGGCTTTGTGAAATAACCTTTTTCTTGGGTCTGCTTTTTAATATCCTCATTAAAGGCATCGGCAAGAGCCTCTATACGCTCTGTTCCTATAGCATCAAAAATCAGCGCCTTTGTGGGAGAGATTATACTGTATTTTGCAATAAGCTTATCAATTCCAAGCCCCACCGTTGCGCCAAACAGTATTATTTTTTCACAGCCCTTTAAATTACGCCTCAAGTCCCTTGACCCGACTTTAGCAAAGCCCAAATCAAGGTGTTCTTCATATTCGGCAAGATCGAAAATTCTGTAACACACCTTGTAGGATAAAGCATTTTGCACCTCGCCAAGGCATTCCTCTACATAATCGTAAACAGCCGACTCATTTTGTCCCTGCCCAAGATATCGCATAACCTCTTTTAAGGATACCTTCGGGGGTGAATATGTTTTTATGTAAACCGTATCTGTCATACTTATCCCAAAATATCCGATAAATTGCTCTGTATTTTTTGAGCAACCTCGGGCTTATTCATTGTGTAAACGTGTACATTTGTGATACCGTTTGCAAAAAGGTCAATTATTTGGTCAGTAGCGTAGGCAATACCTGCCTGCTTCATGGCCTCGGGAGAAGAGCCGAATTTATCCACAAGACTTTTAAAGCGTTGGGGAATAAACGAGCCCGAAAGCTTAATCGCACGCTCAATCTGATTTGCGTTAGTAATCGGCATTATACCCGGGATTATCGGCACGGTTATACCTGCTTCACGTATCTTATAAAGAAAATTATAAAGCAAATTATTATCAAAAAACATTTGGGTTGTAAGGAACGAACAGCCTGCATCAACCTTTTCCTTTAGGTGTTTTATATCCTCTTTTTGATTTTGGCTTTCGGGGTGAATTTCCGGATAACAAGCACCGCCTATGCAAAAATCGGCACCGCTCTCCTTTATATCCGCTATAAGGTCGATTGCGTGGCGGTATGTCCAACCGCTACGGTCCAAACACTGCATTTCGGGGGTTAAATCGCCCCTAAGTGCCATAATATTTTCAATTCCTGCCGCCTTCATAGCCTCAAGCTTTGCCAGAACCGTCTCCTTGGTGGAGGAAACGCAGGTAAGGTGAGCTAAAGTGGGCACATTATGCTTTGCTTTAATATTTTTTGCAATATCAAGGGTGTACTGACTTGTACCGCCTCCTGCACCGTATGTAACACTCATAAAAAGCGGCTGCAGCTTTGCAATTTCTTCGGTTGCCAGTTTTACACTTTCAAATGCGGTATCGGTTTTCGGCGGAAAAACCTCAAACGACAGCGAAAGCTTATCCCCGCCCAAAATCTCAATCAGTTTCATAGCTAAACCCTCTTAAAGTAAATATACATAATAATTATATAACTCATTTAACCGATTGTCAACCAATAACCCAACTATAACGCATTTCGCTTGTGTTTGTCTGTCAATGATGTGCTGCAAAATCAGAAAACTTCGCCGTTAATAAAAAGCCTTTAAATAATCGGCAAGAGATTTCCGTTTGAAAGGACGCATCATTGACAAACCCACAGATTCAACTGCTGTTTTACAAAATATTTCTTATTTCTCTGTATTATTTTTAAGATCACTTGTTGCAGGATTATTAATCAGCTTGCCGTTTTCGCTGAAGCGTGAACCGTGACAAGGGCAATCCCACGAATGCTCCTCACGGTTATACTTAAGAGCGCATCCCATATGGGGACAACGGGGTGCGGTAGGGGTTAAAAGTCCTTTAACCGACTCTGCACCGTTTATAAAAAGCATGGGGTGTAAAATACTGCGGCTTGGCGAAAACAGTTTTTCATAAGGACTCGTTTTTCCGCAAACAAGACGTGTGAGCAATTCTGCCGCAACCATTGCAGAGCTCATTCCCCATTTGTTGTAGCCGGTAGCTACATATAAATCGGTCGTACCGAGTGAATATTTGCCTATATACTCCATACCGTCAAGG
>JAZQKT010000105.1:0-3804 GCA_045542295.1 Acutalibacteraceae bacterium | reverse complement strand
ATTGAATCCGTTACAGAATGTGACGGATATAAAAACTACCGCTTTATGGTTCAAACCGAGCCGGACTTTTATGTTCCTTGCCATCTTCTGGTTCCCGACACCCAAAAGGAAAAGTATCCTCTTACAATTTGCCTTAGCGGTCATGGTAACGGTATGCACATAGCAATAGGTGTTGCAAAATCGGAAGAAGATGAAAAAGACCTTAAATCGTGGCATCACCGTGCCATGGGTCTACGTGCCGTCAAAGACGGTCGCTGTGCCCTTGTTATTGAAGCAAGAAACTTTGGCGAAAGCAGTGCTAAAGGCTACGGAACAAGCTGTACCGAGGCAGGTAAAATCGCTATTCTTATGGGCAGGACAATAATCGGTGAGCGTGTTTGGGATGCTATGCGTATCCTTGATGCAGTTTTAGAAAACTTCAAATTTATTGATAAGGATAACATTGTTTGTACCGGCAACTCGGGCGGTGGTACTGCAACCTATTATCTTGCTTGCTTTGACGAGCGCATTAAAGCGGCTGCACCCTCCTGTTCAATTTGCTCCTTTGAAACCTCTATTGCGGCAGTTCCGCACTGTTTGTGCAATCATATTCCATATATTAGAAAATACTTTGAAATGAGCGACCTCGCCTGCCTTATCGCACCCAGAAAATTGGTTATTGCGGCAGGTGTTAAGGATTACATCTTCCCCATTAAAGGCACCGAGGATAATTTTGCCGAAATCAAAAAAATATATAAAGCCGCAGGCGCAGAGGATAACTGTGCTTTGGTAATCGGTGAATCGGGTCACTTGAATTATGCTGATTTGATTTGGGAAAAATTATACGAAATGGGAATTTAAATCTAATTGAAATACAATTTAAGCCTCGAAACCGAATGGTTTCGAGGCTTTTGCTTTATATATTATTACAGTTTTCTTACAACCTCATTAATACGCTTTGAAAGCAAGGTTTTTGTTGGCGGATGAATATTATTGTTCTCACATATGTCACGACTTTCAACACAATAAACATTCTCCATTTCTACAATCTCGCTTTGGGCTTGCTGAACCATTTTCCAACATTTTGGATTTCCGGCATAGGTCAAATCTGAAATCTGAACAACCACAAAGGGAAGCTTATCATCCAACAAATCACTGCGCCAACGGTTTATAAAAACCTTAAGCATTTCTTTATATTCATCTGAACTTTCAAGCGGATTACCTGAATTAGATTCACCCTGATACCAAATAACCGCTTTAAAGGTGTAAGGGATAAGCTTTGTAAACTTTTCGTTATACAAAAATCCGTCATGATTCCAATCAATATACTGTTGATTTCTTAAGTGACCGGAATTTTCCTCGGAAAACTTTTCAAGTGCAGTGCCTTTAAAAATGTTTTCAGGAAGAAAGCTTTGAATACACGTAGCACCTCTGAAACAACAAACAACACCTATTGCGTGACCGCTTTCCTTTGCAAGCTCCTTGGCCATAAGCCAGCCTATTGCAGACCAATAGTGTACATTTTCTTTTCCGGCCACAATCCATTCTTCACCACTCTCGGGCTGATTTGCTTCACTCTCAATTTTTGTGAAAAAGGTGCGTACCAAGCTATTTGGCTCATATTCACTTTCAGGAGTATTAGTTTGCCAAAGACGGTATTCAATATTTGACTGACCCGCCATTAACAGCACATCACCAAAATAAACGTCATTTATAACTGTTTTCTCACCGTTAAGCTCAACATTTAATGTGTAAGGTCCGCCGTAATCGTGAGCAGGTAATTCAACTACCCAATTTAAAATATTATCAGAAACCGAAACCTTACTTATACCGTCTATCTTGACAGAAATTGTGCCTATCCCCGTTCCGAAAATTCTAAAGGGTTTATTGGCCTGAAAAACCATATGGTCACTGAATAACTTGTTTAATTCCATAAAAAACACCGTCGCTTTATCACAAATACTCTTAATAAACAGTATTTGTGTATTAATTGAATATCGCTATTAATTTTACAAGCATTATAGCAACAGAGAAACCTAAAAGAAAGGTTTCTCTGTTGAAAAAATTATTTAAAAACCTGTCCTGCCCATTTAAACGCACGGCTCTTTACAAGCTTTGAAAAATCTGAATACCAGCTTATATCATCTATATAAACCGTTTTGTTGTTAAGAGCATTATTCTTATTTGTAAATATAAGCTTTGTTGATACAACAGCTTCAAAATTAACCATAGCATCGGTAACTTTTGAACTCAACTTTTCATCACAAACCATATTGAATTTAGGAATTATCACCCATCCTCTAAAGCCTGCAGGCAGCGAAATCGCACCCTTAACCTTTGAAATAACTCCGTTAACATCAATTTGGTAGTGATATAAATCTGCATAACTGAAAATTTCAGCATCGTTTTCATTCAGTTCAAGCTTAATTTCAGTATTGCCAACACCCTTTGGAAGCTCTGTCCAGAAAGCAATACCATCGGCTATAACGTCATTATTATCCTTGCAATCATTCGGAAACTCAATAAATGACTCACCCTTTGAGAAGGTAACTGCAATATTGCGGTTATCCTTTGAAACATCAGATGCCTCAATTTTAAGTGTATCAGTAAAATCAGACAAACCGCTGTTTTTCTTGTGACCGCTGCAATCATTGGATACCATCATATTAGCGTTTTCGTAGGTAGAAATACCGTAGTCTGCAAGCAAGCCTTCAATGTTAAAATCCTTCATTGTCTGCTCAACATCATAATATGCAGTGAGCTCATCCAAAACAAGGCTGTCCATATCTTCACGGAAGTTGTTTACAAAGAAGGTGAAGCTGGTAATACCAATATCCCTTACATAGGATGGCCAGTCAAGCACATAAGAGCTGTAATTAACGCCCATTGATTCGATAGGATCAAAGAAGAAAAGTATTGTTCCCTCAAATCCGTCACGCAAGTAAACATGATCTTTAGAAGCCTTTACTTGTCCGTCATTTCCGATAAGATAGAACTGACCACGTGCGCCGTTACCATCGCCAAAACGGAAATATGCCGTCATATCATCTTCGCTTTTATCAACCTTTACATAAATACTTAAGCCTTTAATTTGCTGAATTTTTTCTACATCGGGGTCAAATTTCAAATTAATACCCGAATTAAACTTTTTCTTATTATCCGCTGCACGTGTGAATTTATAAGCCGTTCCCGAAGGGGTTTCGCCCTCAACAGTATCATAAGTAAAGTTTGAGGATATCCAACCTGTAACATTGTCACCCTCACCCGAGCAGTCATTAACAACAACCGCATTAGGTCCTGTGTATTTTTCTTCATAGATATAGCTAACTGTTAAAACACCGCTTGAAACGCCGTTTTCTACAGCAATCGCACGTACTACCATATCAGCAGTAAGCTCAATTGTAGACATTTCGCCAATACCCGGGATATTATAGGTAGTAAACTTTGTGCTCGAGGGGGTTGGAACACTTCCGTCTAAGGTATAGAAAATTTCGGAATTTGAGGAGCTGTAAAGCATAATATCGGTACCGGCTACAAGTGTGCAGGAGTCATACTCGGAATAGGGTGCGTCGGGACGAATTGACTCGGGATCAAGCTCCGCAATATGCTTATCGTAATCGGTAACAAAGCCCATACTGTCAAATGCTAAGTCGGATCGTAGCCATGTCGTTCTGTGAGCCAAGGAGTTGAGGCAGTTGATTGTCTTCCTAAGACCGCTTGGCCTCCGACTTAGTCATACTCGGAATAGGGTGCGTCGGGACGAATTGACTCGGGATCAAGCTCCGCAATATGCTTATCGTAATCGGTAACAAAGCCCATACTGTC
>JAZQKT010000104.1:0-12602 GCA_045542295.1 Acutalibacteraceae bacterium | reverse complement strand
CAGCAACCGAGTTTAATGCCTAATCTGCGGTGTATTTTACTTACTCCGCCCGAAAGAAACAAAAACGGTGCTCCGAGTTCTTGTTTTAAAAGATTTGTAATACGCAGGTTTTCAATTTGTTGCTCCATGGTATCTGCGGCGGTTACTATTTTTATAATATCTGCACCCCTGCGCTTTTGCTCAAAAGCTATTTCAAGCACACGTTCCGCAGGCGCATATTTATAAAGATGTGATGACATAAGCACTTCTGCGCCCAAACCATGAAGTTTATCAATAAGCTTCATTTGCTTTTCAATGGCTTCGGCATTGTCGGTGAGCTCCTCTGGGTGTTTGCAGAATATATCGCCCATAACATCACAAAGAGTGGCTCCGCTTTCTGCAAGAGATATGATTCCGTCTGCCAGCTCGTCATCAGAAAGATTCTGATTATAAGCGTATCTGTAATTTGTTACATAGCATGGTCTGCCTTGCGTTTCCGCAAATATTTTTTTAAATGTATCGGGGTTTTGAAATTCGGGTTTTAATGATTCAACCTGAAGTCCATAAGCGTCCGCCCCCAAACAGTTGGCATTTCTTATTCTGCCGATTGCCACTTCGGGTGTTTTACACTGAAGCATAACTGTAAGCAATGGATTACTGTGATTTAAAAATGTTTTTTTCATTACCAACACCTATTCATAGCATTTCTGCCGCCATCTATCATAATGTTTTCACCGTTTATAAACTGACCTTTATCGGATGCCAAGAAAAGACACAAATCAACAATTTCCTGCGGTTCGGCCGCTCTGCCTAACAGGGTTCGCATATTCGCCATTGCGGCTCTTGTGAGCACCGGACCCGGAGACACGCATACGCATCTGATACCATGTTTTGAACCGTACTGGGCTATTGACTTTGTAAGTCCGTACATAAGTCCTGCTTTTGAGGTTGGATAATCCATTCCATATCCGTCACCCTCTGCTCCGGTTATAGAGCCGATATTTATAATAAGCCCGCTCTTTTGTTCTCTCATTTGTTTCAAAACAGCATGTGAAAAATAGAAAGGACCCTTTAAATTAACGTCAATTCCCCAATCGTAAACATCAATCGGCACATCGGGGAACTCGGGATATTTTTCTCTGTCAACATTTTGCATACGCACTGCAGTACCGCCTGCAAAGTTTACCATTACATCAATTCTGCCGAATTCCTCAACCGTTTTATCTCTTACATTCAGAATCTGGTTATAATCTCTTACGTCGCAAACAATACCAAGAGCCTTACCTTTGCCCTTTGCGTTGATTTCTTCAACCTTTTCTTTTATAGCAGTTTCATTAATATCGCACAATACAACATTTCCACCAAGAGAAGCAAAGTTTTGTGCAAAAAGAAGCCCCATACCTGAAGCCGCTCCTGTTGATATAGCTACCTTACCTTCGAAATTCATATTATATTCCTCCTTTAGGCTCTTGTCAGCCTAATCTTATTATACACCTGATGTAAATAGCAAAAACAATATAATTTTAACATTTTTGATATTAAGTGACGAAAAAACTTGAAAATATTTAATAAAAATATTATAATCTATTCGGTGATAATAATGAATATGTTTAAGAATATAATCGTTACTGAAATTCAAAAACCTTTTACTGTCTTTTCAAATAAAGGAAGAACCGAAAGTACTGAGCATCGCACATGTTATGGATTATCATTCTGCCTTGACGGACAGATTACTTATACCTTTGGTGGTCAAAAATTTGTATCCAATAAAAATAATGCGGTTATTTTGCCAAAAGGTGCAGCGTATTCTCTGCATGGCGATAGAGAGGGTTTGTTTCCGCTTATAAATTTTGATGCACAAAATTTTTCTTGCGATTCTTTCATTGTTATTCCGTTAGACGACCCTGCACATCATATTAAAGACTTCCATAAACTCTCGGAGTATTTTTTGCGTGAAGACAAATATCTTCAAATCTTCAGTTTGTTTTATCATATATTGGAACGTCTTAATCTTGAACAGGCACATACACAAAATCCATTATATCCTGTAATAAATTATTTGGAAAAAAACATTTCAAACCCCCAAATTACCAACATATTTTTAGCAAAAAAACTTGGAATCAGTGAAGTATATTTAAGAAAATTGTTTTCGGTACACTATGGAACCACACCAAAACAATTTATTATAGATATGCGAATTGAGAAGGCAAAGTCGCTGCTGACCAACGGAACACATACGGTTACCTCTATTTCCGAGGAGTGCGGTTTTTCAAGTTTGTATCACTTTTGCAGAGCATTTAAGGATAAAACCGGAATTACCCCCACTGAATATGCCGAATATAATAAGATTTACCAAATATAGGCTATTTCACGAGTATAACAGCAACTTATATTTAAAGAATAAATAAGTATTTTTTCTCATACAATTAATTAGTATATTAGGAGTTGATTGTATGAGGGAGACAGAACCTTGCAGAGCGGTAGTATTAGGTGAGTACATATTGGATACGGGCGCAACCGTCAGAGCTACCGCAAAGGTGTTTAAAATCAGTAAAAGTACAGTACATAAGGATGTTACCGAGAGGCTTTGTCACGATAATCCGCAGCTTCACCGCCTTGTTAAAGAGGTTTTAGAAAAGAACAAGCAGGAAAGGCACATCAGAGGCGGGATGGCTACAAGGAAAAAATATAAGGGATAGCCAAGTCCTTTAAACTTTTTCAAAGTTTTCGGTATTATAATCTTGTGGCGGTTGTCGGCAAAAAAATTGAAAAAAGTGTTGACAAATAAAAAAAGCGGTGATATAATACTTAAAAATTAATAAAGGCTTTGACGAAGACGGTTTAGAAAAGCTTGTTTTTAGAGAGTCGGCGGTTGGTGTAAGCCGATAACAGTGATTCTTTGTTGCCCATCACTTCCGAGCCGGAGGGCTGAAACATCTTGCGTGTAGGTTCTCCCGTGATTGCTGCGTAAAGGCATAAGAGTTGTTGGACTCTGAGTGGCAGATTTTTTGCAATTTGAGTGGTACCGCGGATGTTATTTCACATTCGTCTCAAAGGAATTTGAGACGAGTGTTTTTTTATTTTTAGATTAAAAAAAGGAGAAATGTAAAATGGAAACAAAAAACGCTTTAGTACAGTTATCGGAAATTGCCGCACGTATTAAGGAGTTGCGTGACATTATGGGCTGGACAACAGCTCAAATGGCAGAAAAAACTGAAGTGAATGAAGACATGTATTTGGCTTATGAAAGCGGAACAAAGGATATTCCTTTTACATTCATACATAAATGTGCATTAGCCTTTGATGTTGAAATGACAGAGCTTTTGGAGGGACATTCCGCAAGGCTTTCAAGCTATACCGTAACCAGAAAGGGGCAAGGTCAAGGTACCGCTAAAGAAGACGGTATAGATATTGCCAATTTAGCCCCGAAATTTAAGGATAAGTTGGCAGAACCATATTGGGTAAAGTATGAATACTCTGCCTCACAGCAAAATAAACCGATTCATCTAACAACCCACTCGGGTCAAGAGTTTGACCTTGTTTTGAGCGGAAGGCTTAAGGTTCAAATCGGAAATCATACCGAAATACTTGATGAAGGTGACAGCATTTACTATAATTCCTCAACCCCTCACGGTATGATTGCGGTTGACGGAAAAGACTGCGTTTTCTGTGCGGTTGTAATGTCCGGCGAGGATACGTCGGAGCAGGTTGTGAGAAAAAGTGTTATTTCGGCAAAAAAGAGCGAGAGTCTTATCTGCGAAAAGTTTGTTGAAACGGTTGAGGATGAAAACGGCGCTCTGAAGGATATTAAATTCAAAAATACCGATACCTTTAATTTTGGATTTGATATTGTTGATGAAATAGCTGATAAATATCCCGATAAATTAGCAATGCTTCATTTGGATGTTAACCGTGTTGAGCGTCGCTTTACCTTTAAGGATATAAAGCATGCATCGAATCAAGTTGCGAACTATTTTACCTCTTTGGGAATCAAAAAAGGCGATAAGGTAATGTTGGTGCTCAAACGTCACTATCAGTTCTGGTTCTGTATGGTGGCTCTTCATAAGCTTGGTGCGGTTGCAATTCCTGCTACTAATCAGCTTAAGGAACACGATTTTGAATATCGCTATAATTCGGCAGGAGTATCCGCAATAGTTTGTACTGCTGACGGTGATACTGCCGATATCGCAGAGGCTGCAGCTAAAAAATGCCCACAGGTCAAGAATCTTATTATGGTGGGTGGCAGCCGCGGTGAGTGGCGTGATTTCGATAAAGAGTACCCACTGTTCACAAGAAAATTTGTAAGAACAGAGGATACCTCTGCCGGAGATGAGACGGCTCTTATGTTCTTCACCTCCGGTACTACAGGTAATCCTAAAATGGCAGCCCATAAACATACCTACGCTTTGGGCCATTTTGTAACTGCTAAATACTGGCATTGCTGTGAGCGTGATGGTTTGCATCTCACAATCTCCGATACAGGTTGGGGTAAATCACTTTGGGGCAAGCTTTACGGCCAGTGGCTTTGCGAGGGTGCAGTCTTTGTTTACGACTTTGACCGCTTTGACGAAAATGATATTCTTCCTATGTTCCAGAAATATAATATCACTACCTTCTGTGCGCCGCCTACAATGCTTCGTATGCTGATACGTGGTGACCTTTCAAAATTCGACCTTTCCTCAATTCATCATATGACTACCGCAGGTGAGGCGCTTAACCCCGAGGTATTCAAGCAGTTTAAAGAGGCAACAGGTCTGGAAATAATGGAGGGCTTTGGTCAAACCGAAACCACCCTTGCAATTGCCAATCTTTACGGCACAACACCTAAAATCGGTGCTATGGGTAAAGCATCGCCGCAGTTTGACATTGACGTGGTTGACCCGGACGGTAATCCTGTGGCAACGGGCGAGGTTGGCGAGATTGTTATTCATACCGAAAAGGGTGTACCGTGTGGCCTGTTTAAAGAGTATTATCTTGACGAAGCAAAAACCAAGGATGCTTGGCATGACGGACTTTATCATACAGGTGATACTGCTTGGCGCGATGAGGATGGCTATTTCTGGTACGTGGGCAGAGTGGACGATGTTATTAAGTCTTCGGGCTACCGCATAGGACCCTTTGAAATTGAGAGTGTTATTATGGAGCTGCCCTATGTACTTGAATGCGGTGTATCTGCAGAACCCGATGAAATTCGCGGTCAGGTGGTTAAGGCAAGCATTGTGCTGACTAAAGGCACAGAGCCTACCGATGAATTAAAGAAAGAAATTCAGAACTATGTTAAGTCGCATACAGCGCCGTATAAATACCCGAGAGTTGTTGTTTTCCGCGACGAATTGCCCAAAACAATAAGCGGCAAAATTCAAAGAAATAAGCTTTAATTTCTTATAAAATGTGTTGACAAATGCCAAATGCTATGATAAAATGTACTCTGTAAAAAAGCTTTGACGAAGAGGACACTTATAATTTACCTTCAGAGAGATAGCGATTGGTGCAAGCTATCGGTGGGTTGTTTGTGTTTGTAGCTTCTGAGCCGGGAGGAAGAAAGCTCTTGTGGTTTTCTGCAAGGGGTGAGTAGAACCTCTCCGTGATTGCTGCGTAAATGCATAGGAATTGTTTGATTCCAAGAGTGGCGGTTTTATAACTGCAATTTGAGTGGTACCGCGGGTAATTGATAAATCATTGCTCGTCTCAAAGTCATAACTTTGGGGCGAGCCTTTTGTTGTTTTGGGATTGCCCGAGATGGAGGACAGTATGCAACAGATAACAGGACTTGATTTTAAAATCAAAGAAATGGCGGGCCGTATTAGGGAGCTGCGTGAAATTGAGGGTCTGACGATCGAAGAAATGGCGGTAAAAACTGCTGTAACTACCGAAGAATACCTTGCTTGCGAAAACGGTGAAAGTGACCTTAACTTTGCTTTTATTTACCGTTGTGCTTTGGCTTTTAGTGTCGATGTTACCGATATTATTGAGGGCTACAGCCCTAAACTCAAATCCTATACCGTAACCAGACGTGGTGAGGGTCAACGCATAGAAAAGGCTCACGGTATGACCTATTATAATTTGGCGTATGCCTTTAAGAAGCGTATTGCCGAGCCGCTTTATGTTGAAAGTGTTTACAGTGAGGAAGCACAGCATAAGGATATTGAACTTACCACCCATGCAGGTCAGGAATGTGACCTTGTAATTTCGGGACATTTGAAGGTTCAGGTTGGTGAGCACAAGGTTGTTTTAGGTCCGGGGGACAGTATTTATTACGATTCCTCAACACCGCACGGTATGATTGCGGTTGAAGGCGAAAACTGCACCTTTTATGCAATAGTGCTTAATCCTACAGGTGAGCCTATACCCGAGCTTTCGGATATAAAACCGGAGGTTAGTAAGGTAGAACCTAAGCCTAAAATTAAGGATACCAAGGATCGAATTTATAAAAAGTATATTGATATTGAGGAAAACGAGGTTGGAACTCCGCTTTCTATCAAATTCAAAAATACCGAAAAATTCAATTTTGCTTTTGATTTGGTTGATGCTTTGGCAGAGCGTGAACCTGAAAAGCTGGCTTTATTACATATTTCAAGAACAGGCGAGGAAAGACGCTTTACATTTAAGGATATTAAAAAAGCTTCTAACCAGGTTGCCAACTACTTTAAGTCGCTTGGAATTAAAAAGGGCGATAAGGTGATGCTTGTTCTTAAACGTCATTATCAGTTCTGGTTCTGTATGATGGCGCTCAATAAGCTTGGTGCTATTGTTATTCCTGCTACAAATCAGTTGCAGGAGCACGATTTTGAATACAGATTTAAGTCTGCGGGAATTACGGCTGTTGTTTGCACGGCTGACGGTGACACTGCCAATCAGATTGATTTGGCGGCGGCTTCCTGTCCCGAGCTTAAGCATAAAATGGTGGTTAACGGCGAAAGGGACGGTTGGCGCACCTTTGATGAGGAGTATCCTCTTTACAGTACTCATTACAAACGCACTGCTGATACTGCCTGCGGTGAAGATTTAATGCTCATGTATTTTACATCGGGCACATCGGGTTATCCCAAAATTGCGGCACATAACTTTAAATATCCGTTAGGACATTTCCATACCGCAAAATATTGGCATAACGTTGACCCTGACGGTCTTCACTTTACAATTTCCGACACAGGTTGGGCAAAGGCAATGTGGGGTAAGCTTTACGGTCAGTGGTTGGCAGAAGCCGCTATATTTGTTTATGATTTTGACCGTTTTGATGCGGCTGAAATACTTCCTATGTTTAAGAAGCATAATATAACCACCTTCTGTGCACCGCCGACAATGCTCAGAATGCTTATAAAACAGGATATAAGCCAATATGATTTATCTTCTGTTAAGCACATGACCACTGCGGGTGAGGCACTTAACCCCGAGGTTTACCGTCAGTTTGAAAAGATTACGGGACTTCAGATTTTAGAGGGCTTCGGTCAAACCGAAAGCACAATGATAATAGGTAATATGATTGGCGCTCCGCATAAAATCGGTTCAATGGGTAAGCCTGCACCTATTTACGATGTTCATATTGTTGACCCTGATGGTAACGATGTTGCTGTCGGAGAAACCGGTGAGATAGTAATAGGAATTGAAAACGGACTTCCTTGCGGCCTTGCTACCTGTTACTACGGTGACGAGGAAAAAACTGCTGAAACATGGGACGGCAAGTATTATCATACGGGTGATACCGCTTGGATGGATGAGGACGGCTTCTACTGGTATGTAGGCAGAGTGGACGATGTTATTAAGTCCTCCGGCTACCGCATAGGACCCTTTGAAATTGAAAGCGTTATTATGGAGCTTCCTTATGTTCTTGAGTGCGGTGTTTCTGCCGCACCGGACGAGGTTAGAGGTCAGGTTGTAAAGGCAAGCATTGTGCTTGTAAACGGCACCGAGCCTACCGAGGAGCTAAAGAAGGAAATACAAAAATATGTTAAGGAAAAAACCGCACCCTATAAGTACCCGAGAATTGTGGTATTTAGAGACAGTCTGCCAAAGACGGTAAGCGGCAAAATCCAGAGAAATAAGCTGTAATATATGGAATATAAAAGAATTACACTGCTTTGCGGTCATTACGGCAGCGGAAAAACAAATGTGGCTCTTAATATGGCTTATGAAATTAAGCAAAGCTACGAAAGAGTTTCAATAGCCGATTTAGATATTGTTAATCCCTATTTCCGCACCAAGGACAGCGCAAAGGAATTAGAACAAAAAGGTATAGATTTGATTTGCTCGGAATACGCAGGAACAAACGTTGATATTCCTGCTCTTCCGCAACAAATGTACACAATAACCGACGATAAAACCGTGAGAGCGGTTATTGATGTCGGCGGTGATGACAGAGGCGCATTGGCACTTGGAAGAATTGCTCCGAAAATAATTGAGGAAAATGATTATGAGTGTCTTTTGGTTATCAACAAGTTCAGACCGTTAACACCCGATGCCGCTTCAACCCTTGAGGTTATGGCTGAAATTGAAAAGGCGGGTGGAATAAAGTTTACGGGGCTTGTTAATAACTCGAATTTAGGTGTTGAGACAACTGTCTTTGATGTTTTAGGCTCTTTAAATTATGCCGACGAGGTATCAAAGCTCAGCGGTCTTCCTATAAAATGCACAACTGTAAATGAAGTGCTTTATAATGAGCTTAAAGGAAAAATAGAAAATCTTTTTCCTTTGAGCCTTCAAGAAAAGATAAATTAAAAAGGAGCGAAATGTAAAATGGCAAAGCTAACCTTCAAAACCGATAAATGCAAGGGCTGTGGACTTTGTGTTGATGCTTGTCCTAAAGGTGTTCTTGAGCTGTCGGCTGACAAAATTAATAAAAAGGGTCACCACCCTGTAGTTGCAGTAAATGAGGAAGCCTGCATTGGCTGTGCTTTCTGTGCTACAATGTGTCCTGACTGTATAATTAAGGTAGAAAGGTAAGGAAATTAAAATGGCAGATAAGGTTTTAATGAAAGGAAACGAAGCCATTGCCGAGGCCGCAATCATTGCAGGCTGTCGTCATTACTTCGGTTATCCTATTACTCCTCAAACAGAAATTGCCGCTTATATGGCTAAAAGAATGCCCAAAATCGGCGGTTGCTTTTTGCAGGCAGAAAGTGAAATTGCCGCAATTAATATGGTTTACGGCGTGTCTTCAACCGGTCACAGGGTTATGACATCCTCATCAAGCCCGGGTATATCCCTAAAGGGTGAGGGTCTTTCCTATTTGGCAGGCGCAGATTTACCATCCCTTATAGTTAACATACAGCGTGGCGGTCCGGGTCTTGGCGGTATTCAACCCTCACAGTCTGACTATTATCAGGCAACCAAGGCTGGCGGTCACGGTGACTTCAGAATGATTGTTTTAGCTCCTGCTTCTGTTCAGGAAATGGCTGACCTTACAGTAAAGGGCTTTGAATTGGCTGATACATACAGAATGACATCTATGATTTTGGCAGACGGTACAATGGGTCAGATGATGGAGCCTGTATCCCTTGATTTAGAGGTAAAACCCGCTCCCGAAAAGCCTTGGGCTACAACAGGTACAAATATGGAAAGAGAGCATAATATTGTAAACTCACTTTTCCTCTCTCCCGAAAAGCTTGAGGAAGAAAACTTCAAGCGTTATGAGAGATATAAATACATTGAAGAAAATGAAGCAATGTATGAAGAATATATGATGGATGATGCTGAAATCTGCATTGCTGCTTTCGGTATTGCTGCGCGTGTAGCTAAAAATGCTATAAACGAGGCAAGAAAGCAGGGCATAAAGGTTGGTCTTATCCGTCCTATAACTCTTTGGCCTTTCCCGAATGCTCCCTTCAAAAAGGCAGCAGATAAGGTTAGTCAGATTATTTCTGTTGAGCTTTCAATGGGTCAGATGATTGATGATATTAAGCTTGCATCTGAATGTAAGGTTCCTGTAAGCCTTTGCAACCGTGTCGGCGGTATGATTCCGTCACCCGAGCAAGTGCTTGAGGCTATCATAAATGCAAATAACGGAGGTGCAAAATAATGGTAGTATTTGATAAACCACATGCTTTAGCAGATGTGCCGCTTCATTACTGCCCCGGCTGTACTCACGGTATTGTTCACCGCTTGGTTGCCGAGGTTATTGATGAGCTTGGAATAGAGGGCAAGACGGTTGGTATTGCACCTGTTGGCTGTTCTGTTATGGCGTATGATTATTTTAACTGTGATATGATTGAGGCAGCTCACGGACGTGCGCCTGCAGTTGCTACAGGTGTTAAGCGTGCGCTTCCCGAAAACATAGTTTTCACCTATCAGGGTGACGGAGACCTCGCTTCTATCGGTATGGCTGAAACAGTTCATTCTGCCGCAAGAAACGAAAATATAACCGTTATTTTTATAAATAACGCAATTTACGGTATGACAGGCGGTCAGATGGCACCTACATCACTCCCCGGTCAGGTTACACAAACCTCACCCTACGGACGTGACGTTAACCATTGCGGTTATCCCGTTAAGGTTTGTGAAATGCTTTCAGAGCTTGACGGTCCCGAGTATTTAGAGCGTGTAGCTGTAAATAACGTTAAGAATGTTAAGGCCGCTAAAAAGGCAATTAAAAAGGCATTCCAAAACCAGGTTGAGGGCAAAGGCTTCTCACTTGTTGAGGTTGTTTCAAGTTGTCCTACCAACTGGGGTATGACACCTAAAAAGGCGCTTGAATGGATTGACGAGAAAATGATTCCGTACTATCCGTTAGGTGTTTATAAGGATAGATCTGCAAAGGGGGAAGAATAATGGCTACAACACAGTATTTATTTGCAGGCTTTGGCGGCCAGGGTATACTTTTTTCAGGTAAATTCTTGGCTTATAAGGGCCTTACAGAGAATAAGCAGGTTAGTTGGCTTCCTTCCTACGGACCTGAAATGCGTGGAGGCACAGCAAGCTGTTCTGTAATTATAAGTGATACTCCTGTAGGCTCTCCTATAGTTTCTAAACCCGATGTACTTATTGCAATGAATTTGCCCTCACTTGATAAGTATGAGGATTCTGTAGTATCGGGCGGTACAATTTATGTCGATTCAACCCTTATTGAGCGCAAGGTAAAGCGTACAGATGTTACCGTTCATTATATTCCGGCTACCGGTCTGGCAAGCGAAAACGGTATGCCTACCTTGGCTAATATGATTATTGTAGGTAAGATTTTGGGCGAAAGCAATCAGTTTACAGAGGATAGCATTAATGCTGCTCTCGGCAAAGTAATTTCTGCCCGTCATGCAGATATGCTTGATTTTAACCTTAAAGCGCTTAATTTAGGTAAAAACAATTAAGGAGTGATAACAAATGGAAATAAAAATCACTAAAGCTACTGTTTTAAAGGAAAAGCCCGATAGTTCAACCTTGGGCTTCGGTAAAATTTTTACTGACCATATGTTTATGATGGATTGGAACAGCGAACGCGGCTGGGAAAACGCACGTATTGTTCCCTTTGAGAATATTTCCTTGCATCCTGCTTCAACCGTTCTTCACTACGGCTCTGAAATTTTTGAGGGCTTAAAGGCTTACCGCCGTGCTGACGGCAAGGTTCAGCTTTTCAGACCTATTGAGAATATCCGCAGAATGAACCGCTCGGCAGAGCGTTTGTGCCTGCCTCAAATTCCCGAGGATATGGCAATGGAAATTTTAACTACTTTCGTTAATTTAGAGCAGGACTGGACACCTTCGGCTTCGGGTACATCACTTTATCTTCGTCCCTTTATGTTCGGTAACGATGAAACTCTTGGTGTTCACGCAGTTCATAATGCAACATACGTTATAATTGCTTCACCTGTTGGCAGTTATTATAAAGAGGGAATAAACCCTGTTAAGATTATGATAGAGGATGAGGACGTTCGTGCTGTAAGAGGCGGTACAGGCTATGCTAAATGCGGCGGTAACTATGCAGCATCTAAGAGAGCAGGTGAACGTGCAGAGCGCAAGGGCTACAGCCAGGTTTTGTGGCTTGACGGTGTAGAGAGAAAGTACATTGAAGAGGTTGGCGCTATGAACGTTATGTTCAAGATTGGCGACGAAATCGTAACACCTATGCTTTCCGGCTCAATTCTTCCCGGTATCACACGTATGTCCTGTCTTGAGGTTTTACGTAAAGAGGGCTACAAGGTTAGTGAGAGACTTTTAAGTGTTGATGAATTAGGTGAGGCACTTAAGAACGGTACTCTCAAAGAGGCTTGGGGCTGCGGTACTGCGGCTGTTGTATCTCCCATTGGTGAGCTTTGCTATAAGGATGTTAAATATACTATCAACAATGGCGAAATCGGTGAGGTTACACAGCACCTTTACGATACCTTAACAGGTATTCAGTGGGGCAAAATTGAGGACACCTTCGGCTGGACAAAGGCTATTGATTAATATTTGAATTAAAGGGACTGTCAAATTTTCGGCAGTCCCTTTAAAGTTGCCCCCCCACACAACAACACAACAGATAAATCCGTTCCCTATAAAAAATTATTTAACTCGGCTCTTTGTCAATAGTTGGGGTAAAGAGTTAAAATGAAAAAGTTTTATGAGCAGTCGCCATCAGGCGGCTGCTTGTTTCGTTTTAAGATGTTGACGAGAAAATATATGTAAAATACGGTTTCTAAATCTTTTGAAATTTC
>JAZQKT010000103.1:0-7604 GCA_045542295.1 Acutalibacteraceae bacterium | reverse complement strand
GGAAGCTGACCGAAAATCAAAAGATATATAATCTCTTCAAAGCCAAACCGCTTATCGTCAATCATTCCTTTTACCAAATCTTCAACGGGGTATCCTCTGTAATAAAGCTCACCTGCGCAGGGAGTCTCAACGCCGTCTATCACCTTTTTGGATATTATATCCGAAATTTCGGTAAGTCCTGTAAGGACACCGCGTCCATTAAGGTCACGAAGTCCCCTGTTTACCTTGTGTTCGATATACAACTGCGGATCTATTCTTCCGTTGTTGAGACATTTTTCCGCAAGAATTTCAAGCTCGGGAGTGCTTGAGTTTTTAAAGTTTAAAGTCTCTTTCATCTGTTTCTCTCTTTCAAATATGATTACCTTAAGATTATACCATTTTTTGCACATTCTTTCAAGTGTTAGCAAAATTTTTTAATAACCCTTAATAATTAGTACATAATATTTTAGGGTGATTATATGTCAGGGCAGACCGCAGACTATAAAAACATAAATTTATCGGGTGATTTGGAAAAAGATCTTACCCTATTTAAAGAAATTTTTAAAAAGGACGCCATTTTGCGTACCAAAAGGATAAATGCCTCATATTTAAGCTGTGTCCTTATTTACCTGGACGGTATGGTGGATTCAGAACAGCTAAACGATGCCGTAATTGAACCTATTGTTTCCTTTTCACCTTCCGCCGCCGAAAAAATTACCGCAGAATATCTCTCGGCCCGAGTGGTATTTGCGAGGGATGTTAAGGTACAGCAGAATGTTGCAGATATAATTGAAGGAATCCTTTATGGTGAAGCGCTTTTACTTATTGACGGCAGTAAAGACGCTATAGTTGTTGATGTCAAGGGTTGGCGCACAAGAGGTATTAAAGAGCCTGAGGATGAGCGTGTTTTACAAGGTCCGCGCGAAGGCTTTGAGGAAGCAGCGCTTTTAAACATTGCTCTGCTGCGCCGCAAGCTTCAAACTCCGGACCTTGCGGTTGAAATGCTTCGCATAGGAAGAAGAACAAATACCCTTGCCTTTATATGCTATCTTGACACCCTTGCAGATCCTAAAACAGTTGCAGAGCTTAAAAAAAGAATTGCAAAAATAGATATTGACGGTGTTCTTGATTCAAACTATATTGCAGAGCAAATTCGAGACAGCCGCTACTCGCCATTTAAGACAACCGGCAGTACAGAACGACCCGACATTGTTGCCGCGCGTTTGCTTGAGGGCAGAATAGCGCTTATTGTGGACGGCACACCTGTTGTAGTCACCCTGCCTTACCTGTTTTCGGAGAATTTTCAATCAGATGAGGACTACTATCTCAACTTTTTAGTAAGTGCTGTAGGAAGAATACTGCGTTTTTTATGCTTTTTTATTTCAATAAGCCTGCCCGCAATTTTTATTGCAATTTCGGTTTTTCACCGCGAGCTCCTTCCTACCTCTCTTGCCATTACTGTTTCGGAGCTTCGAGCCGGTGTTCCCTTTTCACCGCTTACGGAATGTCTGATATTAATTTTTATTTTCGAGGTTTTAAGAGAAACCGGTGTCAGAATGCCCCAAGCACTCGGACATGCATTAAGCATTGTAGGCGGTCTTGTTGTGGGGCAAGCGGCGGTTGATTCCCGCATTATAAGCGCACCTATTCTTATTGTAATTGCAATAAGCGGAATTTCGGGACTTATGATCCCACGCCTCAAGGGTGCTGTTTTCTATCTTCGTACAGCACTTGTTTTGTTAAGCTCGGTTTTAGGGCTTTACGGCTTTATCGTTGGTATTACGGCAGTTTTAATTCATATTTTTTCGCTCACCTCCTTCGGTACGGATTATACAGTATCATTAAGACGTGCGGAATTCCAAAGTCTTAAAGACACCGTCTTCCGCGCACCATGGTATAAAATGATAATACGGCCCGACTTTAACCGCAATAAAACTCGTTTGGAGGTGGCAAAAAAGTGCAAAAAATAATATCGCTATGTTTAATTTTAACCCTTGCACTTTCCCTCTGCGGCTGTACGCTTCGGGCAAACGGTGCAGAAAAGGGACAACATTTTTTGGTTTCTGCCTTGGGTTTTGACCAATCGGGAGAAACTCTTACGGTTTATATCGAAGCCGTTACGGTGAATTCCGAATCGGCAGATTCCGACAAAAAGCTTACTCTTATAGAGGGCGACGGCAAAAGCTTTGACGCGGCACTGGACAGCGCTTTAAAGAAATCTGTTCGCCCCTTTATGTTCAGCCATTGCGGCACAGTTGTTTTTGGTGATAATATTAGCCAAAAAAATTATCGCAACATTTATAAATTCCTTTACAATAAGGACGAAATCAATCTATCCCTGCGTTTTGTTACAGCAAAAAGCGCAAAGGAGCTTTTAACTCAAAAAACAATAGCATCTATAGCGGTGGGTTATGACCTTACCGATGCGCTTGCTCGACAAGAAGCCTTTAGCGGAACAAATTTCAAAAACCATTTTTATGAGCTGGAAGGCTCCAGGCGTGCCGCCGTCAATGTATACTCCCTTCCTAGGTTTGAGGTTGCAGAGGAGAACTATTTTATAGGCGGTGTAACGGTTTATAAAAACGATTCACCTGTTATACAATTTGATGAAAAGCAAAGCTTTGTTTATCACCTTCTGACCAAACGGCAAAAAAAGGGCTCTTTTCTTTGGGGCACTTTGCAATATGATATAGAAACCGCTAAAGCTACCGAAAAAATCAGTGTTTCTGATAATTTAAATGCCCAAATCACTGTCTATTTAAATTTTAGCGGACCCTCACATATTAAAAAAGAGATAGAAGAAATCGCCGATAAAATGTTCGGTCTTTCCAAAAAAAGCGGTACTGATATTTTTATGCTTGGTAATTTGCTTTATAAAAAAGACCCTACTGCCTGGAAAAAGGTTTCTCATTGCTATTATAAATATTATAAAAATTCAAGTCTTACGGTGGCGATAAAATGAACAAAAGCCAAAGCTTCTTATCACATTCGGCGGCGCTTACCGCCCTTTTTATTTTAGGCAACGGGGTTATGGTTTTCCCCCTCAAATCTGCCGATAATTATACGTTTTTAGCCTTTTTAGTTTCCCTTTTAGCTGCGATTTTGTTTTATTTTTGTATTTGTCCGCTCATTACCAAGCTTTTTACCAACCCGGAAAAAAACAAAGTCTTTTTCACCCTGTTTTGCTTTGCAACTGCGCTTATTTGCCTTTATTTTGCTGTCACCACATTTGTGGATTTTTCGTTTTTTCTTTCAATCCTACTTTTGCAGGATTTTTCTATTTTCTTAAGCTTTGCGGTATTTTTTATAACCGTAATCTTATTCAGCTTTATAAAAACCGATGCGCTTTTGAAGTTTTGTCTTTTATCTTGCTTTTTCACAGCAGTAGTTATACTGTTTTTCTTTTTCGCCTCTCTTGGCAAATTTGATTTAAGCCAAATCTTCATTTTTTCATTACCAAATGCAAAGAATTTTTGGGTGCAATTAAAGCCTTATTTTTTAAACCCTCTGCTTTCGGTATTTTTAGTCTTGGTTTTTGAGGTTTTGATTTTTGGAGATATAAGGAAAAGGTCTTCGCTTTGGGGAGTTTTGTTGGGCTTTGGCCTTTTGGGGCTTTGTGTTTTAAATTCCGTTTTACTTTTCGGAACAAGATTTGCCGGCGCTTTAGATTTCCCCTATGCTTCGGCGGTCAGCACTGTCACCATAGGCCGCCTTTTTACAAGACTTGACGGTTTTTCGTATTTTGTTTACTTTTCTGCGGCAATGACGAAAATCTTTGTTTGCATTTTTCTAATTAAAGCCCTTTTCAAAAAAGCTAAAGCGGTTTTAAGATAAAAAAACAAAGAGCAGTGAAAACACTGCTCTTTGGATCGGGAAAATTAACCGACTAATTTTTCAAGCTCGCGAATAATCTTTTTAAGGTCCGAAACATTAACCTTTCCGCCTGCAACACCGTCACTGCTGTACTGATAGCGAGTGTCACTTGCCTTTATAAAGTCAATACGGTTCTCACCGCCTATGCTGTCCTTAAACTTAAAGATAAAACTGTATTCCTTAGCCGCAGTCAAATTATCAATCTTAAAGTCTTTGCAGGAAATGCTTATAACCTTTTCGTAAAAATCCTGGAAGCTTTGGCAGTCAATTTTTGTGCCGTTATAGGTAATGATATACTTATCTTCAGACGCCTCATCCGGATTTGCGGTTATTCCAAAGCTGTAGGTTTTGTCGGGAGTAACAATATCAAGTCCCTTAAGGTCATTAATATTGTTAATGCAAATCCAACTAGCATAGAAATCGGTTTCGTTATAAGCCGCAAAGGCTGCATTCTCTTTAGAAACCAGGTAAATCATTTTAGAACCGTCTGCAATGGCGGCATAATTACCGTCAGCCTGTAAAGCATACTTGTAGGTCAAGGTTTTGGTGCCGATTTTGATTGTTGCAACAAAATCAGGGTTATCAAGACCGTGTTCCGCAAGACTCTTGGCAGAAACATCAAAGCTGTAAGCACCGTCAACAAATGCACCCTTTTGGAACGCCTCAAACAAGGTGTCCACATTATTCGCAACACGTTTAATGGGTGAAATTATGTTATATGGTGTAAGGCTTGTGAGCTGTTCATTAGCATCTTTTTTGGGGGCAATTACAATCGGAGAACCAAAATCAGAGCCCGAAACAGTAATGGTATCAAAGGTGGCAATTACACCCTCCTCATTGAGATAGCTTTCGTCTGCTTTGTTGGGCTCAAAATGCGGCAATGCGTTAGCATTAGCCATATCAAGCGGAGTGAATACCGCATCGAACTTATAACTGTCATTAATGAGATAAATTTTATCCGAACCCGAAATCCTTGCATAATATCCGGGATTACGTGAATCTATTGAAGCACTACCCACCGTTACTGTGTAGCTTTCGCCTGTGGAAACGGTAAACTGAACCGTAACGATAGGTTTATCAAGACCGCACTCCTCGGGAGTCATCTTTGTGATTTCCATGATAGCAACTACACCGGAAAGATAGCCGACCTTTGTTGAAATATCATCCTCATTTATGAGGTCTCTATCATAGCCCTCAATATACCAGCGCTTTGTGGTCTTTTCACTGTCCGAAGAGGTATTGGTTGTTGTGTCATAAACGGTTTCGGAACAGAACTTATATGTGCCGTTTTCGTTGGTAACGGACATTTCGGTAACGTCATCCTCTGTGAAATTGAGTATGGTTTCATTGGTTATACCGCTCACACTCTCACCGTTAGAGGAAGTATTCTGCCCGTCCTTATCCTTAACCTCAATATTTTTAACAACCCAAATTATAGCACCGATAATAACAGCGGTTATTAAGAATGCGATTATAATAGGCACTATTACTAATTTCTTTTTAACGTTTTCCGCAGTCTTTTTATGTGCTATCGGATCGGAAAATATGGTAGATTCATCATCTGTCTCTAAATTCTCCAAATTTTCTTTTTCGTTAAAATCATTCATCTTTATATTTTCCTTTTCTAAATCAAAACTAAATTATTATGAGTTTCTTCTTCTGATGAATACAAACACACCTGCTGCAATGCTTATAAGGGGTATTACAATCATAAATATTATACGCATTGCTTTTGCAGAGGATTCTGTAACATCAGCAGCGAAGCTTTCGGTTTCAATTGTTCTGGTTTCAAAGGTGATTCCGCTGTCCACGGCGTGTACCGCTCTTTCGGCAACAGCTAATGCTAACGCACTGTTAGAAACATTGTACTGACTCAAGAATTGTGAATCAATAAATTCCACACTGCTGAATACGGTAACGTAGCTTGACATTAGCACGTTTTCAGAGGTATATGCCTCCTTCATAGACTGTATGGCGGTAGGATACTGCATTATATCATCATCCGTATAGCCCTGCCAGCCGGCTTGAGTTCCAAGCGGAGCCGCTACAACGCTTTCGCTTGTTGCTGAAAGCACAGAGGTTGATATGTCGTTATTGCTTTCAAAGCCAACCTCAAGGGGAACATTATAGCCTGTAAGGAAGCCGCTCATATCTTCGGTAAGCTCATCATCACTTTCGGTTGGGAAGGAGAGCATTGTGAAAGGGTCACCGGGAACGTGATAACCGTCATCCGTTTCATAAAGAATACCCTCTCCAATATCAATTCCCCACTGACTTAAGAAATCATAAAGATTGGGAAGATATGGAGATTCACTGTCAAGAAATACAAAAAGTCCCTTATCAAGCTTGCCGTCATTATCAAGGAATTCGGCAATAATTTCAAGCTCCTCGCCCAAAAAATCGGATGTGGGAGCGGCAATCATAACCGCATCAAAGCTACTGTCAAGCTTGCCAACGATTTTATCGGCAACGTCAACAACCTCATAGTTATTGGGACTCAGTGTGGTTCGGGCAAAATCGCTCACGTAGTCCTTTGAGCTATGTCCGCTTAAAACCGCAAGCTTTTTGGTTTTAGCGCTTGTTACAAAGGCTATTGCACTTGTAAGCGCAGTTTCGATATTATTTCCGCCTACCGTATATGAAGAACCGTACATATAAGAAAGCTCGGACTGTTCCTCTGTGAGCTGATAAATATCAGTATAGGTTAATACCTTATGCTTTTCATTAGCTCCGTTTTTAGCGGCAACCACAATATCACCGTAACCGATTGAATCACCGGTATACTTTTGCCTAAGCGCAGAAAACTGGCTTGACTGGGTTTCAATAAATTCAACCTTTATTTTCTTATTGTAATCAGCATATTTTTCAACAAATGTAATGGTTTGGTTGTAATAATCAGCGGCATCGGAATAAACGCCGTACTGCTGTGCATAATACTCCATTTCACCTGCTATATAATTATCCTTATCAGCACAGAAGGTGATTTCAACCTCCTGATCCAAACCCTTTATAAATTCAAGGTTTTTTTCAGAAATGGTATTGATTTTCTGCGGAGTCATATCGTATTCCATGTGGAATCTGTCAGCCAAGGCAGAAATCAAAACATTAAATGCTATTATTCCTATAAGCACTGCGGCGATAATTGCAAATGAAGCACTGCCCTTTTGAAGTGCTATAAGGTTTTTAATCTTCATGGACTTAACCTTTTTTTCCATTTCCAATACCTCCTTAAGACCATCTTCTCTTCTCAAGCGAACGAACGCTTAAGAAAAGGAATGCTACAATAATGCTTAAAAAATAAACGACATCTGCTATAGAGAAAATGTTTTCGCCGAATTTATCAAAAACATTTATAAATGCGGTTTTGTCAAGGAAAACCACAAACCACTCAACAATCTTTGCCCAAACCTTTGCAAAAAAGCCCTGTGCTTCCTGCGGAACCTGAATAGTTTGCGAAAGGCTTGACATATAAAGAGTTAAGATATTAATAACAAGAGTAAGAACACCTGCTAATACAGAGCTTTCGGTGAGAGAAGAAATAAACATACCGATTGCTATAAGCACGCCACCCAAAAGAATTGCTCCAAAAAGCGCATAAAAATAGCCTGCCAGATGAAGCTTTATGTGGAAAGCAAAAATTATTTGATAAATAACAGTAGGTGCAAAGCCCAAGGCATAAACTGCAAGTGCTGCAAAGAACTTACCTAAAACAATGGAGGTAAGCTTAATAGGGGCGGTAAGAAGCACCTGGT
>JAZQKT010000102.1:0-9700 GCA_045542295.1 Acutalibacteraceae bacterium | reverse complement strand
GACGGCAAGGTTGTTGCTTTTACGGTAGGTGCACCTATAAACAGTTCTGTTTTTAACATCAACTTTGAAAAAGCACTTGCAGACTTTAGTGAGGGTTATGCCGTTATCAACCGTGAATTTGCAAAAAACGAGCTTACGGATTACAAATATATAAACCGCGAGGACGATATGGGGGTTGAGGGCTTGCGTCGAGCCAAGCTTTCTTACTATCCCGAAATATTACTCAAAAAATATATTATAAGGTAAATTTTATGGACAAAAAACTTTGTATCAACCTTTATAAACAAGCATTTGGCAGTGACGAGCCCGATTTTGAAACCGCTCTCTTTGACAACTGCTTTGAATGCTGTAGGTATATTAAACAAGGCGAAACGATAATTGCTATGGCTTTTTTATTGCCCTGTACACTCAAAACAGAAAACCAAACTACAGACGCATTTTATATTTTTGCCGCCGCAACCGATTTAAAATACCGCAACATGGGCTATATGTCAAAGCTGATAGAGGATTTTAAGCTTTGTGATAAACCTCTTTTTTTGCGACCCGCAAATGACAGCCTCATTGAGTTTTATAAAAGATTGGGGTTTTCGCCCATAAAAGCCAAAAAATGTGAAGCTATCCCCTATCTCAAACCGCGTTCCTCTTTTAAAGAGCTTGCAAATTTATTTTATGAGGATGCAACGGGTGAAGAATACACCGCAATGTATTTCTGCAAAGACACAATAACGCTTGAAAGCTTAAATTTCATTTACACTATGGAATAGTTTAAAGGAAAGGTTTTTTGCCTTTCCTTTTTGTATTTTATCATCTTTACCGCAAATACTTTTAAGGGTGATAAAATGAACAAAGCAATTAGAAAAATGGTTCTTGACCTGCTTTGCTATCTTGCAGGCAGTTTTATCTATTCGGCGGCGATAACGCTTTTTATTGAGCCTAACCAATTTTCACCCGGTGGCTTTACGGGTATTGCAACCCTTTTGAATTACCTTTTAAACATTCCTTCCGGTTTTTTTCTCTTTCTTTTAAACATACCTGTTTTAATTCTTGGGTTTATGAAATTCGGCGGTTACTTTATTGCAAAGACCACAGTTGCCACACTTTGTTTATCCTTTTCATTAACCGCAACCGATCTTTTGATACCCCAATTTAATATTGATAGAATTCTTGCCGCATTTTTCGGCGGAATTATGATGGGATTCGGTCTTAGCCTAATTCTCTTAAGAGGTGCTACTACCGGCGGTGTTGATATTATTGCAAAGCTTATAAATAAAAAAGCCCGCCACTTAACCGTGGGGCGACTGATTCTTACTTTTGACGGTCTTGTTATTGCACTTGCCGCAATAGTGTACCAAAACATTGAAAGTGCGCTGTATTCGGTTATTGCAATATATTTAACCTCAACCGTTATGGATAAAATGCTTTACGGAAGCGACAAGGGTAAAATTCTTTATATTGTAACCGACTCGTGGCAACAAATTTGTCGTGATATAAACAGCTTACTTGCCAGAGGCGTAACACTTCTTACTGCAAGAGGTGCTTATACCGGTGATGAAAAAACGGTCATTTTCTGCACCGTCCGCAGACACGAGGTATCGGCAATTTATGATATAATTGATAAATACGATAAAAATGCCTTTGTGGTTATCAGTGATGCCGGTGAAATTATAGGCGAAGGCTTTAAACCGTTAGGCTGATTGTGATACTATAATCTTTCAAAAATAATATACACCCCAAAAGTCAGCTGACTTTTGGGGTGTTTCAATTAAATATGTGCCTCATCAAGAAGCTCAATACCGTTGTTATCAAGCAGTTTTTCTGCCTTTTCTTCATCGTTAGTACGCATTACTGCATAAGCCTTGCCCTGAATTTTAGTAACCAAGGCATACATATATTCAATATCTATGCTGTTTTCTTCAAGGATACTTAACACCTTTGCCAAGCCACCGGGTTGGTCAGGAACTGCAAAAGCAGTAACGTTTCTTACATTAGCGGCATGACCTGCAGCATTTAAAATTTCTTTAGCACGCTCGGGCTCGCTTGCAATAATACGAACAATGCCATAGTCACTTGTGTCAGCAATACACATTGAACGAAGATCTATGTTGGATTTTGCCAAAACATCGGTAATTTCGTGCAGAGTGCCCTTTTTATTCTCAACAAAAACAGAAAGCTGTCTTATAGCCATAATTAACTCCTCCTATTAATCGTAAAGCTTGCGCTCGTCAATAATTCTTACTGCCTTACCCTCACTGCGAGCAATGGTTTTAGGCGGCACCAAATGAACAGCAGGTCCAATTCCAAGCATACTTCTGAGCGCTGCTTGCAAGGATTTTTCCTTGGCCGCCAGATTCTTAACAGAATCGTCAAACTGCTCGGGCGGAAGCTCTACATATATATCAAATGTATCGCTGTTATTAACACGTGAAATCTTGATCTGATAGTTAAGGGAGCATCCCTCTTTAATAAGCACTGCCTCAATCTGTGACGGGAATACATTAACGCCACGGATAATAAGCATATCATCACTTCTGCCCATAGGCTTTGCCATACGGATAAAGGTTCTGCCGCAAGAACACTTTTTACGGCTTAATACACAAATATCTCTTGTACGATAGCGGATAACAGGAAAAGCTTCTTTATCAAGACAGGTGAAAACAAGTTCACCCTTTTCACCCTCGGGGAGAACTTCTCCGGTTTCGGGATTAATTATTTCAGCAACAAAGTGGTCCTCATTTATATGCATACCACCCTGTTCCTCACATTCAAAGGAAACACCGGGACCCGAAATTTCGGTTAATCCGTAAATATCGTAAGCCTTGATACCCAAATTCTTTTCAAGCTCACGGCGGTTTTCCTCGGTCCAAGCCTCTGCACCGAAAATACCTGCC
Source organism: Acutalibacteraceae bacterium (assembly GCA_045542295.1). GTDB lineage: Bacteria > Bacillota > Clostridia > Oscillospirales > Acutalibacteraceae > UBA737. The sequence continues at coordinate 6,812 of JAZQKT010000102.1, read as the reverse complement.
TTTAGGGGAATTGTATCAGGAGTATAGCCCATTTCCTTTAATGATTCGCCAAGGTATGCCGCGTATGAAGGAGTACAGCAAATAACAGTAGCCTTAAGGTCGGTCATAAACTGTAGCTGACGCTCGGTATTACCCGAAGACATCGGAAGTGTGAGACAGCCAACCTTATGAGAGCCGCCGTTAAGACCGGGTCCGCCTGTGAAAAGACCGTAACCGTAGCTTACCTGAACAACATCCTCCCTGTCAGCGCCTGCAGCAACCAAAGCACGTGCACAACAATCCTCCCAAAGGTCAATATCATGTTGAGTATAATAAGCGATTACTCGCTTACCTGTTGTACCCGAGGTTGACTGAATTCGAACACAATCCTCAAGAGGTTTTCCGAGCATTGCATAAGGATAGCCCTCTCGTAAATCCTTTTTCTCTAAAAAGGGAAGCTTGTACAAATCTTCTATACCGTGAATATCGTCAGGGCTAACACCCTTTTTATCCATCAATTCACGATAATAAGGAACATTCTCATAGGCATGCTTAACCTGTTTTACAAGCTTTTCTGACTGCAGTTTTTTAATTTCTTCGACCGGCATTGTTTCAATTTCAGGTTGATAATACTTTCTTTTTTCCATTAGTATCACGCTTTCGTTAAAATATATTAAGCTCTGCCAAGCTTAAATGCTTTCTTATTCATTTCGACAAATTTAGGAGCTACAGTTTGCTCAATAGCCTCAAGCCATTTTTCTTCCGGTATGTCAAGACTTTTTGAAAGCCGTCCCATTAAAACAATATTAACTGCCTTTGAAGAACCGGCCTCTAAAGCAGGAGTTAAAGCATCAATAGAATCAATATCCATTCCGTTTTCAGATAAAATTTCAAGTGCATTATGAGGATATTCGCAAGCACCTGTAATTACAGGCATTGGGTCAATCTCCTGCGAATTTACAATGATTTTACCATCCTTTTTAAGATAGGAAGCATAGCGTGCCGCCTCAAGCTTTTCAAAGGAAACTATAAAATCTGCTTCACCCTTATCAATAATCGGGGAATACACTTTTTCACCGTAGCGGACATATGTAACAACGCTTCCTCCGCGTTGGCTCATACCGTGAACCTCGGAAACCTTAACATCATAGCCTTCATTCACAAGCAGTCTGCCCAAAAGCTTACTAGCCAGAAGCGAACCCTGACCGCCAACACCTACAATCATAATATTGGAAACCTTCATTACATATCACCTCCGATAGCGCCAAATGCACAAAGCTGTTCACAAACACCGCAACCCACACACTGTGTGGCATCGATAACAGCTTTACCGTTCTTCATACTGATTGCAGGGCAACCAATTCTCATACAAGCCTTGCAGGAACGGCATTTTTCAGCATCAATTTTAAGAGCAGGCTTTGCCTTTACGTACTTAAGTAATGCACAAGGTCTGCGTGAAATTATTACTGAAGGCTCATTTGCGGCAACCTCTTCCCTAACTGCGGCTTCAGTAGCCTTTAAATCATAAGGGTCAACCACACGAACACGGTTAATACCGAGTGCTTTGCAAAGTGCCTCTAAATCAATTTTAGTGGCAGGGTCACCCTTAATATTATAGCCTGTGGTAGGATTTTGTTGGTGACCTGTCATACCGGTAATAGAATTATCAACAATAATAACAGTAGAATTTGTACCGTTATACGCAATGTTTGCAAGTCCTGTCATACCCGAATGCATAAAGGTTGAGTCACCGATTACACAAACCGTTTTATTTTCAGTCTCACTGCCGCCTGCTTTATTAAATCCATGTATACCTGAAACACTGGCACCCATACAGAGCACCGAATCTATTGCGGTAAGCGGAGCCGCCGAGCCTAATGTGTAACAGCCTATATCACCTAAAACTGTGAGCTTGTTTTTAGAAAGCACATAGAAAAGACCTCTGTGAGGACAGCCGGCACACATAACAGGCGGTCTAACAGGAATATTTTCAAGCGGAGCTGCAAAGTTCTCTGTCTTAACACCCAAAGCATCAGCGATAATTTTTTGAGAAAATTCACCGCAGATTGATAGAATATTTTTACCGTCAACCTCAATGCCTAAAGACTTACAATGGTTTTCAATAACAGGGTCAAGCTCTTCAATAACCACCACACGCTCGTGTTTTTCAGCAAAATCCTTAACCATCTCTACCGGCAACGGATTAACAAGACCTATTTTCATAACCGAAACGCTGTCACCAAAAACCTCTTTTACATACTCATAGCAAGTTCCCGAGGTAATGATACCAAGCGATTTATCCTCTGCCAATTCTATACGGTTAAGGTCGGTAGTTTCAGCGAAAGCTGTAAGCTTTGCGGTTCTTTCCTCAACCACGGGATGGCGGCGAATAGCATTTGCAGGCGCCATTATGTACTTTTGAGGGTTTTTGGTATATTCTTTCAAGCTAATAGCTTTTGGCTCTTCAAGCTCAACACTGCACTGTGAGTGTGCGATTCTTGTACACATTCTTAAAATTACAGGTGTATCAAAGCTTTCTGATAATTCAAAAGCAATTTTTGTGAATTCCTTTGCCTCTCTTGAATTTGAAGGCTCAAGCATAGGTAACTTTGATGCTATTGCATAGTGGCGTGAATCCTGCTCATTCTGTGAAGAGTGCATTCCCGGGTCATCTGCCACACAAATAACAAGACCGCCGTTAACACCTGTGTATGACATTGTAAATAATGGGTCAGCCGCAACATTAAGACCAACGTGTTTCATACAGCAAGCACTTCGCGCACCTCTTAAAGAAGCACCGAAAGCTACCTCACAGGCAACCTTTTCATTTGGTGCCCATTCGCAATAAATTTCATCATATTTTGCCGCATACTCGGTAATTTCAGTAGATGGTGTTCCGGGATAGCTAGAGACTACCGAACAGCCCGCCTCTAAAAGACCGCGTGCTACAGCTTCATTTCCTAACATCAACTTTTTCATAATTTCACCTTTATTATTTTTCATTTAATGACTTACTTAAGGGTACTGTTGTTTCAGCATCATAGCAAGCAAACATTTCATCAACATTTTGCGGCTTGCTTTTTTGGGTTAAAAGGCTGACAATCGGTACAATAACAAGGCCTCCAACCATTGCAAACACACCAGAATAGAGCGAATTTGTAAATACAAAGCCCAAAATACCGCTACCAAAAGTTACAACCTTCATTGAAACAAGCAACTGAACAATCATAAGACCTACGCCAAATATAAACGAAGTCCAAACCGAAGCGCGAGTTGTCTTTTTCCAATAAAGTCCGTAAAGGAAGGGGGCTAAAAATGCACCTGCCAGCGCACCCCATGAAACACCCATCATCTGTGCTATGAAAACAAAATCAGACCATATAGTATCCTTCAAAATAGCAATAGCCGCAGATAAAAGGATAAAGAATACAACAAACGTTCTCATTATAAGCAGTTTTTTCTTTTCGCTTGTTTCCTTTTTTCTTGCAGGAACAACCACATCAAGCGCCAACGTAGAAGCAGAGGTGAGCACTAAGGAAGATAGAGTTGACATTGATGCCGCAAGCACCAACACGATTACTATTCCTATTATGTATGGCGAAAGTGTTGAAAGCATTGATGGGATAATAGAGTCAAAGCCCTTTGCCGCAACCTCTTCAGCAGACATAAACAATCTTCCGAAGCCGCCCAGGAAATAACATCCGCCTGCAACGATAATAGCAAAAAAGGTTGAAATTAAAGTACCTTTTCTGATAGCCGCCTCGTTAGAAATAGCGTAAAACTTGCCAATCATTTGCGGAAGTCCCCAGGTTCCCAACGAGGTAAGCAGAACAACAAAAATAAGGAATGTGGGATTTGGACCAAAGAACGAGGTATATGCCCAACCACCGTTTTCGCTTGTTGCAAGCTTTTCCATTGAGCCCATAAGGCCGCCGTTTTTATTAAGAACCGCAATAATAACCGCCACAATACCCGCAAGCATTATAATTCCTTGAATAAAGTCATTAATTGCGGTAGCCATATAACCGCCGAAAATGACATAAATGCAGGTAAGAATTGCCATTGCCAATATACATACCCAATAAGGAATATCAAAGGCAATACCGAAAAGGCTTGATAAACCGTTATAAAGGGATGCAGTATAAGGAATAAGAAATACGAAAACTATAAACGAAGCGGCAATTTTAAGTGTATTTGAGCCGTATCGCTTCTGAAAAAAGTCAGGCATAGTTTTTGAATTTATATGCTGTGTCATAACGCGTGTTCTTCTGCCCAAAATATTCCAAGCAAGCAATGAGCCGATAAACGCGTTTCCAAGACCAATCCAGGTTGATGCTACACCGAAATTCCAACCGAACTGCCCGGCATATCCGACAAATATAACCGCCGAAAAATACGAAGTACCAAATGCAAACGCGGTAAGCCAAGGTCCTACCGAGCGCCCTCCTAAAACAAAACCGTCAACGTCAGTTGCGTGTTTTCTGCAATAGAAGCCAACTCCAATCATTAAAGCAAAAAAGAAAAAAACAAGTGCGGCAGTAAATATTTTTGCTGTCATTTTTAAAAACTCCTTTTAAAATCAACTCTTAATCTGTGCCTCGACAAGACTGCCTCCGCAATACATTTCGCGCAATTTCGGTTTTTCTATCTTACCCGTAGGATTGCGCGGAACATCTGCAAAAATAATCTTTCTGGGTCTTTTATATTTTGGAAGTGACATGCAAAATTGGTTGATTTCTTCTTCTGTACAATCATAACCTGTTTTTATCTCAATAACAGCGGTTGCAATTTCACCCAAACGCTTATCAGGAAGTCCAATAACAGCAACATCCTTGATTTTACCAAAGGCTCTTAAATGATCCTCAATCTGAACGGGATAAAGATTTTCGCCGCCGCTTATGATAACATCCTTCTTACGGTCAACAAGGTAAATAAAACCGTCCTCGTCCTCTTTAGCCATGTCGCCTGTGAGCAACCAATCACCCTTCAAAATTTCAGCTGTGGCTTCGGGATTTTTATAATAGCATTTCATAACGCCGTCACCCTTAACTGCCAATTCGCCTACTTTTCCCTTTTCAACAGAATTGCCGTTTTCGTCCACTATCTTGGTTTCCCAAAGGTAGCCTGCCTTGCCTATAGCGCCTACTTTATGTATATTCTCTATGCCCAAATGCACACAGCCGGGACCGATTGACTCCGAAAGTCCGTAATTAGTATCATAATCGTGACTTGGGAACATTGCTTTCCAACGTTTTATAAGCGACGGAGGTACAGGCTGTGCACCAACGTGCATAAGACGCCACTGCTCAAGCGTATAATCGTCTAATTTAAGGTCACCTCGGTCAATACTGTCAAGTATATCCTGAACCCACGGCACCAAAAGCCAGACAATTGTTGCCTTTTCGTCCGAAACGGTTTCAAGCACCCATTCAGGCTTGACACCACGGAGCAATACCGATTTTGCACCCACCAAAAGTGAACCGAACCAGTGCATTTTAGCGCCTGTGTGATAAAGTGGCGGTATGCAAAGGAATACATCATCCTTTGTTTGTGAATGATGCTTCTGCTCTGTATAACAAGAAGCCACCAATGCGGCGTGACGGTGAAGAATAGCCTTTGGAAAGCCGGTAGTACCCGAGGAGAAGTAAATAGCGGCATCGTCACTGTCCTTAAGTTCAACGGGCGGTACGGTTGAGGAGCAATAATATGTCATTTCGGCATAGTTATCGGAATACGCAGGTGTATCCTTCTTATCGCCCACATAAAACAGATTATCAACCATTGGAATATCATCAACAATGCAGTTGATTCGCTCAATAAATTCGGGACCGAAAATTAACATTCTAACATCCGCTAAATCAAGGCAATATTTAATCTCATCCGAAGAATAGCGGTAATTCATAGGAACTACCAAAGCCCCTGTCTTTAAAATTCCGAAATAAATCGGCAACCATTCAAGGCAATTCATTAAAAGAATTGCAACCTTATCACCCTTTTTAATTCCTCTGGTAAAAAGAAGATTGGCAAAACGGTTAGCCTTAACATCAAATTCCTTCCAAGAAAGCTCGCGACGGTATTTATCACTTTCGCCCGAGGTTTCTATTAAATTATATTCCCGCCAAGTCATATTCTTTTCGGGTTGTTTTTCGGGATTTACCTCAACTATAGCAGAATCATTTGGATAAATTTTCGCATTCCGCTCTAAAAAATCGGTAATTGGCATTTAAAAATCATTCCTTATGGCATAAAGCCTATTTTTAATTTAAAGAAAATTATACCACACTATTTAATATTTGTCGAGTAATTTGAACATTTTTTTAGCATTTTTTTTAAATATTTTCATTATTTATCCGTTTTTTGGTTCAAAAACAAAAAAAGCAACGAAAACCGCCTTACAGCAAAAAAACAACAGCTCACGCTGTTGCTTTTTTGAATTAATTCCAATAATCTGTTTCATGTGGCAAATCAATGCTTGCGCTTTTAAACGTGGGTTCTTTCCCCTGCTTGCGCTGAATTTCATAATCCTTTAATGCTCTGAACGCATATTTGCTTAAAATCAATATTACCGGTATGTTAATAATTGCCATGCAACCCATTGTAATATCCGCAATATTCCAAAGTAAAGAAGCATTTAATCCTGCACCCACAAATATTACAGCCGATGCCGCAATTTTGTAAAACAGCATAAAACGTTTGCCGGGAGCCTTGCCAAACAAAAAGTCCCAAGTTTTATCAACATAATATAGGTTACCAAGCAGTGTGGTAAAAGCAAAAAGAATCATAGCCACAGTTATAAATATCGGGCCAAACTCCCCAAAGTTTACCTTAAGAGC
>JAZQKT010000101.1:0-8829 GCA_045542295.1 Acutalibacteraceae bacterium | reverse complement strand
CTCCTTACGACCTAATGAGATGACGCTCTTTACGCCCTTGACGGTGCTTAAAGCATCAAGCATATCCTGCTCACCTGCAGCGATTCTTGCAACAATGGAGCGGTCGCTTGAAATCTTGTCGGAAAGATTTTCAGCAGTATCATCAGCAATGATTTCGCCTTGATTAATGATTATAACCCTCTTACAAACCGCCTGAATTTCAGACAAAATGTGTGAAGAAAGAATAATTGTGTGGTTTTTACCAAGACGTGAAATAAGATTTCTTATTTCAATAATCTGCTTGGGGTCAAGACCAACCGTGGGCTCGTCCAAAATAAGAACATCGGGGTTTCCGATAAGCGCCTGTGCAAAGCCAACTCTTTGACGGTAACCTTTAGAAAGGTTTTTGATAAGGCGGTTTTGAACATGGTCAATTTTAACCAGCTTTAAAACCTCATCAATATGCGCCTTTTTAGGGAATTTAACCTTTTTAAGATCATAAATAAAATTAAGGTACTCCCTCACCTTCATATCAACATAAAGGGGTGGAATTTCGGGCAAATAGCCTATACGCTTTTTTGCCTCCTCTGGGTTTTCCAAAATATCAAAACCGTCAATCTCCACCTTGCCCTGTGTAAGAGAAAGATAGCCGGTCAAGATATTCATAATGGTAGATTTTCCGGCACCGTTCGGTCCCAAGAAACCGATAACCTCACCCTTTTCAATGTTAAAGCTAACATTGTTTACCGCAAGGTGAGTACCGTACCTTTTGCTGAGTCCGGTAACATTAATCATTTTTATTCCTCCAAGAAAATTTTCATTTTCATAATACAACAAATAATATATTATCAAACAAATATCTACAATAATTAAACAAATTGTGAATATTGAATGTTTTTTAAGCTTTAAACATCAAGGCTCTTTAATGCTTAACGAAATTCGTTTTTTGGCAACATCAACCGAAAGAACATAAACGTCAACAATATCGCCAACCTTTAAAACCTCGGCGGGGTGCTTAATAAAACGGTCGGTTATGCGTGAGATATGAACCAAGCCATCCTGATGAACACCGATATCCACAAAAGCGCCAAAGTCAATAACGTTTCTGACCGTGCCCTTAAGCTTCATTCCTGCTTTAAGGTCCTCCATAGACATTATCTCTTGTCGAAGCATTGGAGGCGGCAATTCATCACGCGGGTCTCTGCCGGGGCGCTCAAGCTCCTTAACAATATCATTAAGAGTGGGAACGCCCACGCCGATTTCCTCGGCGGTTTTTTCCTCACCTCTTGCAGCAACACGCCGGGAAAGATTTGAAACCGAGCCCGATTTTAAATCCTTATCGGTGTAATCGCAAAGCTTTAAAAGCTCCTTTGCGGCGGTATAGCTTTCGGGATGAACAGAGGTGTTGTCAAGCACATTTTTACCGTCCGCAATCTTTAAAAAGCCTGCACACTGCTCAAATGCCTTTGGGCCTAGCTTTGGCACCTTTTTCAGCTCTGTTCTGGCAGTAAATTTTCCGTTTTCTTCACGGTAAGCCACAATGTTTTTTGCTAAAGCACCGCCGATACCTGCAACCCTTGACAAAAGCTGAACAGATGCGGTATTCAGATCAACACCTACTGCATTAACACAGTTTTCAACAACACCGTCAAGCGCGGAATTAAGCTGGGAGGTTGGCATATCGTGCTGATACTGACCAACGCCTATTGCCTTTGGTTCAATTTTAACAAGCTCTGCCAGTGGGTCTTGCAGTCTTCTTGCGATTGATACCGCACTTCTTAAAGAAACATCATAATCGGGAAATTCCTCTGCCGCAAGCTTTGAAGCCGAGTAAACACTTGCTCCCGCCTCACTTACAACCATATATGAAAGCCCTGTGTCAAGCTCTTTTATAACCTCTGCCGCAAAGCACTCTGTTTCGTGGCTTGCGGTACCGTTACCAATGGCAAAAACCTCAACCGAGTGTTTTTTAACCAGCGCCTTTATTATAATTTTAGCCTCTTCAATTTTACTCTTTGGGGGCACAGGGTAAATTACGGCGGTATCAAGCACCTTACCCGTACCGTCAACAACTGCGACCTTACAACCTGTCCTGTAGCCGGGGTCAAGACCCAAGGTTACCTTATCCTTAACAGGCGGTTGCATAAGAAGCTGTTTTAAATTGGTTGAAAAAACCTTTATTGCACTTGTTGCCGCCCTATCGGTAAGCTCTGAACGAATTTCCCTTTCAATAGCGGGGAAAATAAGTCGCTGATAAGCATCCTCCGCAGCAGCCTTTACTGTTTCGGTTGCGGGCGAGCCCTCCTTAATGTGGCTCTTTGATATGATAAACATTGCTTTATCCTTATCAAAATCAATCGAAACCTTTAGCATTTCTTCCTTTTCGCCACGGTTGATTGCTAAAATTCTGTGGTCGGGAATTTTGGAAACAGGCTCGCTGTAATCGGAATACATTTCATATACGCCTACATCCTCCGCAGCCGCACGGCTGTTTAAAATTCCGTGAGCCGAACAAACAAAGCGCATCCGTTTTCTAACATCGGCATCATCCGATATTTTTTCAGCGATTATATCCATTGCACCCTGAAGAGCATCCTCTGCCGTTTCAACACCCAATTCTTCATTTATAAAATCAGCCGCAAGGGTAAGGGGCGGCAAGCAATCTGCCGCTTGCTCGTAAATCATATCAGCCAAGGGCTGTAAGCCTTTTTCTTTAGCCACGCTTGCCCTTGTTTTACGCTTTTTCTTGTAGGGGCGATAAATATCGTCAAGCTCGGTAAGGGTAGCAGCATTTTCAATAGCCACAACAAGCTCGTCTGTTAAAGCGCCCTGCTCCTCGATAGCTTTTTTGATTTTTTCCCTCGTTTCATCCATATTGCGAAGGTAGGAAAGTCGGTCAGAAAGCTCACGTAAAATTTGGTCATCAAGTGAGCCTGTAACTTCCTTTCTGTAACGTGCAATAAAAGGAATGGTGTTACCCTCGTCAATAAGCTTTACGGTGTTTTCAACCTGGAACGGCTTAAGCGCGAATTCTTCCGTTAACGTTTTTAAAATATCCATACTTACACCTTAAATTGCAAAACGCTCAAGCGCAGGAATAACCGCCGAAAGCGCATCTAATGCCGAGAAGAAAAGAATTAAAATTATAAATACCGGTGCAATATACTTTATCATAACCGTAAACAAGCCGCTGCTTTTAAATTTGCCGCCTGTGTTCATTTCTTCAATAAGTGTTTTAGGCTTGATAACAAAGCCGACAAATATACTGGTAAACAGCGCTACTATAGGCATAATCAAATTATTACTTACAAAATCAAAGATTTCGAGGAAATACAATTCACCGCCTATGTTAATATCGCTTAACAATCCGTAGCCCCAGCAGGAGGGAAGTCCCAAAAGAAGCACTCCCGCAAATACAATACCGCAGGTTTTCCGTCTTCCCCAGCCCGACTTATCGCTAATAATAGAAACTACCGTTTCCATAAGCGAAATTGAGGATGTGAGTGCCGCAAAGAATACCATAACAAAGAAAACAGTACCAATAACCGCACCGCCGGTCATAGTATCAAAAACCTTTGGCAGGGTAACAAACATAAGCCCTGCACCCTTATCGAGCGCTTTGGGGTTACCACCTGAAAAGGCAAATACCGCAGGAACTATCATAAGACCCGCAAGAAAAGCAATACCGGTGTCAAAAATTTCAATTTGCTTTACGGACTTTTCGATACTTATATCCTTTTTCATATAAGAACCATAGGTAATCATAATACCCATAGCAAGACTCATTGAATAAAAAAGCTGGCCCATAGCCGCGAGAACGGTTTTATGAGAAAAACGTGAAAAATCGGGCTTTAAATAATAAACAGCACCCTTTATTGCACCATCCATAAATAACGCATAAATTGCAATAAACAGTGTCAACAGCACCAAAAGAGGCATCATCCATTTACTAACCTTTTCAATACCCTTTTCGACACCGAAAAGCACTATAAGCACAGTGATACCGATGAATATTAAAAAGTATACCGCAGGCTCGCCTACTTTACTTGTAAAGTCACCGAAAAAGCCGTCATTAGTGGCTTTTTCCATTCCGCCCGAAACAAACACTCCGAAATACTTTACAACCCAACCGCCTATTACCGAATAATAAGGCAAAATTATCATTGGAACTATTGCCGCAAGCCAACCCACAAATGCAAACCGCTTGTCAAGTGCTTTAAAAGCGCCTATTGCGCTAAGCCCGGTTTTACGTCCTATAGCAATTTCCGCACACATAAGGGTGAAGCCAAAGGTTACCGCAAGTATTATGTAAACCAAGAGGAAGATTCCTCCGCCGTACCTTGCGGCAAGATAAGGGAAACGCCAGATGTTTCCAAGACCTACTGCCGAGCCTGCCGCAGCAAGCACAAAACCTATTTTTCCTGTAAAATTACTTCTCTTTTCACTCATAACCAAACATCCTTAAAATATAAAAATTATCACAGTAATCTTTTTCTTAAATCCTCACCGCTAAAGGGAGAAAGATAAGAGGGAGCAATATCGAAAACCGTTTTACAGCCGCTCATACCCTCATTATTCATTCTGTAGGCGGCACGTGCATAGCAAACCAGTACACTTGAGGTGAATTCGGGGTTAGAATCAAGCTTTAAGCTGTATTCAATGATGTGCGTATTTTCACCCTGAAGTCCCGTTTTACCCGAACGAAGCACCATTCCTCCGTGTGGAATACCGCTATGGTCACGCTTCATTTCCTCTGCCGTTATAAAATGCACTATTGTATTATAATCAGCAAAATAATTGGGCATAGTTTTGATTTCATTTTCAATCCTTTTAAGGTCTGCGCCCTCCTCTGCCACAACGAAGCACTCTCTTATATGTTTATCTCTAACCGAAAGCTCGGGATTTTTTCCGCTTCTTACTGCCGCTACAGCCTGATCTACAGGGATAGTATACTGCCTTGCATCCACAACGCCCTCAATACGTCTCACCGCATCCGAATGTCCCTGACTTACACCCTTGCCCCAAAACGTATAGTCCTTACCGCAAGGCAAAACCGCTTCGGCGTAAAGACGGTTGAGCGAAAACATACCGGGGTCCCAACCAACCGAAATCATTGCAATATTATTGCCTTTTTTCGCCGCAACATCAACATTGGCAAAATGCTCGGGGATTTTAGCGTGGGTGTCAAAGCTGTCAATAACATTAAAATGCTCTGCCAAATAGGGGGTTTGCACCGGCAAATCGGTTGCCGAGCCACCGCAAATTACAAGCACATCAATTTTTCCCTTATGCTCCAAAATGTTATCTATATGATAAACTGCCGTATCCGTGAGGGTTTTTACGGTTTCCGGCGAACGCCTTGAAAAAACACCGTAAAGCTCCATATCGGGATTCTGTCTCACAGCACATTCTACACCGCGGCCCAAATTGCCGTAGCCCACAATACCAATTTTTATTGCCATTGTTCATTACTCCTCAGTAAAATAAAATCAATCAATACATTATACCATTTTATTCAGATATTATCAATCTTTTTTTACTCTTTAAGATATTTATTTAAAAAATTTAATACCTTTTTCTTATCTGCCGACCAAAGCGGCGCTGTTAAATCCTTTTTTGCCCCGTCACCCGTAATGCGGTGAACGACGGTTTCACTTGGCAAAACCGCAATACATTGCTTTAAAATTTCAGCATATTCTTCTAAAGAAAGGCAGGAAAACTTGCCCGCTTGGTACTCCTTTTCAAGGTCTGTACCCTTAAGCACGTGCAAAAGGTGAAATTTTATACCATCAGTTCCGGCACTTATAGCAAATTTTGTTGTATTAACAGCATCCTCTGCCGTTTCAAAGGGTAACCCGATTATAATGTGAGTTACTACCTCTATACCGTTTTCCTTAAGTCTTTTTACAGCATCAAGGTAAACCTCATTTTTATAGCCTCTGCGAATATAGTCAGCCGTTTTTGGGTTGGCGGTCTGCAATCCCAGCTCCACGCAAACAGGCTTTATTCTATTAATTTCTTTTATAAGCTCTATTTTCGGTGGCTCTAAACAATCGGGTCTGGTGCCGATATTCAATCCCACAATATAATCGGGCTTTATCGCCTCATAATAAAGCTCTTTTAATCTCTCTGCGGGTGCATAGGTATTGGTGAAGGACTGAAAATATGCAACATATTTCCCCGTTTTAATTTTCTTTTCCACCCTTTTCCTTGCACTGTCAAGCTGTTTTTCTATGCTTTCCGCCGCACCTTCGGCAAAAGCACCGCCACCCGATTTATCACAAAAAATACAGCCGTCCGTACCCAAAGTACCGTCTCGGTTAGGGCAGGTAAAGCCACCGTCCAATGACAGCTTATAAACCTTACAGCCGAATTTTTCTTTATAATGCTCATTTAAGGTCTTATACATATTTTCACCTCTTTGAGTATTTTATCAAAAAGCAAAGCTAAAATAAAGTTTTTTTCAAAAAAATTGACACTTACTGTTATATAAAGTATAATTAAAGAATGAAGATTGGAAATTTAGAAATTAAAGGTTATGCCGCTTTAGCACCAATGGCAGGTGTTGCCGACCGTGCTATGAGGGAAATATGTATTGAAAAGAGTGCCGCATTTTGCGTGGGAGAGCTTACAAGCTCAAGAGGAGTTGCATTAGGGGACAAAAAGTCTGCCTCACTTCTTTCCTGCAGTGACCGTGAGCGTCCCATTGCGTCACAGCTTTTCGGAAGCGAGCCTTCAATAATGGCAGAGGCAGCCGTAACCGCATTAAAATTCAAACCCGATTTTATTGATATTAATATGGGCTGTCCTGCACCAAAGGTTGCGGGCAACGGCGGCGGAAGTGCACTTATGAAGGAACCCTTGCTTGCAGAAAAAATAGTTAAAGCTGTAGTAAGTGCGGTAAACGTGCCTGTAACGGTTAAAATGCGTACCGGTTGGGACAGTGACAGTATTAACGCTGTAGAATTAGCAAAGCGATGTGAAAATGCAGGCGCCCAAATGATAACCGTTCACGGAAGAACACGTATGCAGATGTATGCGCCGGGCATTGATTACCAAACCATAAAAAGCGTTGTTAATGCGGTTAATATCCCAGTTGTTGCCAATGGTGACGTGAAAGACGGGAAATCGGCTGAATTTATGTATGACACCACAGGCTGTGCTTTTGTTATGGTGGGCAGAGCCGCCCAAGGAAACCCCTTTGTTTTTGAAGAAATTAACGCATATCTTGAGGGCAAGACTTACACACCGCCCTCACTTCAAGAAAAATTTGAAACTCTTATGCGCCAAATTAAGCTTATGCACCTTTATAAGGACCCGCACAACGCGATTTTAGAAGCAAGAAAGCATACTGCTTGGTATATGCAGGGGCTTCACGGTGCCGCCGCCCTTAGGAGAATGTGCGGCGAAATCAACTGTATGCAGGATATTACCGCAATTTGCGAAAAAGCACTTGAACAAAACAGGGATATGTGATAAAATTGGTAGGTTGATTTAAATTATAAAATTGTGTCTTTGATTTATAAACACAGGGAAAGGAACGAAACATATGTCAGGACATTCCAAATGGAACAATATTAAACGCAAAAAGGAAAAGACCGATGCCGCCAAGGCTAAAATCTTTACCAAAATAGGCAGAGAGATTGCCGTAATAGTTAAGACAGGCGGCGCTAACCCCAACGAAAACAGCAAACTTAAAGATGCTATTGCCAAGGCTAAAGCTGCAAATGTGCCTAATGATAATATTGAAAGAATTATCAAAAAGGCTGCAGGTGACGGTGAAGCCAACAACTATGAGGAGCTAATTTATGAAGGCTACGGTCCTTGCGGAATTGCTGTTGTGGTTGAAACACTTTCTGATAACCGCAACAGAACCGCAGGCGAAATGCGCCACTATTTTGATAAATGCGGCGGTAATTTGGGCCAGTCTGGCTCGGTTATGTTTATGTTTGACCGCAAGGGTATAATCAGCATTGAGGCAGAGGGACTTGACGAAGATACCGTTATGGAAGCCGCTCTTGAAGCAGGTGCTGATGACTTTAATTTTGACGGTGACGTTTTTGAAATTACAACCGCTCCCAACGATTTGGGCGCTGTGCGTGATGCTTTAGAAACCGCAGGCTACAGCTTTTTATCGGCAGAAGTGGCTTATATTCCTCAAACCACATCCACCATTGACGATGAGGAAGCCGTTGCAAAAATGGAAAAGCTCATCGATATGCTTGAGGATAATGATGACGTTCAAGCTGTTTGGCACAACTGGGATATGCCCGATGAGGAAGAGTAATTAAAAAGTAAATATAAAAGCAAAAAAGCGATGCCGTTGCGAGACTTCTCATAAGGAAGTCTCGCAGTTTTATTCGCCTTGCGGCGAGTTCTATTGCTTCGCAGTGATATTCGGCTTATGCCGAGTGATATTTGCTTCGCAAGTTTTGTAGGCGAATAAAATAACACTGAAACCGTAAGGTTTCAATATCACTATTGCCATAGGGCAATAATATCACTCCGACAGAGTCGGAATATCACTTGAAAGACTATCATTTTTTATGTATAATGGTATTCGAGGTGATAATTTTGGCTGATAGCGTTTTAAGGGATAAAGCAAAAGAGTTTGCAAAAACCGTTGTCTTTCTCTGTCGTGATATGAAATTAAATCATAAAGAATCAGTTTTGATAAATCAACTTCTTCGTTCTGCAACTTCGATTGGTGCAAATTTGCACGAAGCACAATATGCTCAAGGAACAAAGGATTTTATTTCTAAACTTGAAATAGCACAAAAAGAATGTTATGAAACTGAATATTGGCTTGAACTTTTGTTTGAAACTAATTGTATGAATGAAGATGATTAT
>JAZQKT010000100.1:0-2315 GCA_045542295.1 Acutalibacteraceae bacterium | reverse complement strand
ATACTATTAGAATATGATTAGGGGACCGACTATGACAATAACAAATGACATTAAATATATTGGTGTTAACGACCACCGCATTGATTTGTTTGAGGGGCAGTACAAGGTTCCAAACGGAATGTCTTATAATTCGTATGCGATTATAGATGAAAAAATAGCCATTATGGATACAGTGGATGCCGCATTCACACATGAATGGCTTGATAATATCGAAACCGTACTTGACGGCAGAAAGCCCGATTACTTAATTGTACAGCATATGGAGCCTGACCACTCTGCAAACATTTTAAGCTTTAAAAGGGCTTACCCTGACACAGTTGTTGTGGCCTCCGAGAAAGCCTTTTTAATGATTAAAAATTTTTTCGGCACTGATTTTCACGATGAAAGGATTGTTGTTGGCGAGGGTGATACACTTAATTTAGGCAAGCATACCCTTACTTTTATTACCGCTCCCATGGTGCATTGGCCTGAAGTTATTGTTACCTATGACAGTACTGATAAGGTCCTCTTTTCGGCAGACGGCTTTGGAAAGTTTGGAGCGTTAGATGCAAATGAGCCTTGGGCAGATGAAGCAAGAAGGTATTATATAGGCATAGTTGGCAAGTATGGTATGCAGGTTGGTTCACTTCTCAAAAAAGCCGCCACACTTGATATTGAAAAAATTTGCCCCTTGCACGGCCCCATACTTACCGAAAACCTTGAATACTATATCAATTTATACAATACGTGGTCTTCCTATGAAGCAGAGGATGAAGGCATTGTAATCGCCTATACCTCGGTTTACGGGAATACCAAAAAGGCAGTAACCATGTTGGCGGAAAGGCTAAAAGAAAAAGGTTGCCCAAATGTGATTATTTATGACCTTGCAAGAAGCGATATGGCTGAAGCCGTGGCTTGTGCTTTCAGATATAATAAGCTTGTGCTTGCAACCACAACCTATAACGCCGATATTTTCCCGTTCATGCGTGATTTTATAATTCATCTTACCGAGCGTGGTTTTAAAAACCGTACAGTAGCATTAATCGAAAACGGCAGCTGGGCACCGCTTGCCGGTAAGGTTATGAAAGAAATGCTGGCTAAAAGCAAAAATATAAATTACACTGAAAATGAGGTTAAAATATTTTCTGCCCTTAATGAAGAAAGCCTTAATGCAATAGAAAAGCTTGCAGATGAACTTTGCAGGGAATATTTGGCACAGCAGGATTCCACCGCAAATAAAAGCGATATGACCGCACTTTTCAACATTGGCTATGGACTTTATGTGATTACCTCAAATGACGGCAAAAAGGATAACGGACTTATTGTAAATACCGTAACACAGGTCACCAATACCCCCAACCGAATTGCTGTCACTATAAGTAAGGAAAATTATTCACATCATATTATTAAGCAAACCGGAAAAATGAATATTAACTGCTTAACGGTTGATACTCCGTTCAAGGTGTTTGAAATCTTTGGCTTTAAAAGCGGAAGAAATGTTGATAAATTCGAAAATTGTGAACCGTTGCGCTCGGATAACGGTTTAATATTTCTGCCAAGACATATTAACTCTTTTATGTCACTTAAGGTTGAGCAGTATGTTGATCTTGATACCCACGGTATGTTTATTTGCTCCGTAAGTGAAGCACGCGTGCTTTCCGAACACGAAACAATGACCTATACCTATTATCAAAACCACGTAAAACCAAAACCCGAAACAGAGGGCAAGAAAGGCTTTGTTTGCAAGGTTTGCGGTTATGTTTATGAGGGAGATAACCTTCCATCAGATTTTGTTTGTCCGCTTTGTAAGCACGGCGCGGCAGATTTTGAACCGATAGAATAACACAAAGGATACCAATGTGTTGTTTAAAATAAAAAAATTTATATAGGAGGATGTATTATGAAATACGTTTGCGATTTATGCGGTTATGTTTATGATGAGGCCATCGGTGACCCCGATAACGGCATAGCAGCAGGCACAAAATGGGAAGACTTACCCGAAGATTGGGTTTGCCCGTTGTGCGGAGTTGGCAAAGACCAATTTTCAGAAGAATAAGTCATAACCTCCGGCTAAGCCGGAGGCTTGAATAAGCCCTAGAAGGGCATTTTACAGGCCACACCCCTAAAAGGGGCTCCGAAAGGTTCTGCCACCCGCATTACTTCTTCGGGCAACCCCTAAAGGGGTGTTTTATTTTGCCTACTTTGTCTTGCTACCCGTAAACGGGTCTATGTATTCTTGAATACTCATCTGGTCTGCCATTTCATCTTCTTGCAATTGGTTTCTTATGTATTCCGCTATTTGTTTTTTATTGCGTCCTACGGTATCCACATAGTAT
>JAZQKT010000099.1:0-4900 GCA_045542295.1 Acutalibacteraceae bacterium | reverse complement strand
AGGAGTTTACCGAGGATGAAATCAAAACCGCGCTAAAATCCGGTATAAAGGACGGTACGGTTGTTCCCGTTATCTGCGGAAGCGTCAATGCAAAGATAGGTATTACACATCTTCTCAATACAATTGCGGACTATATGCCCGCGCCCAATGAGTTTATACATATAGAGGGCGAAAACAAAAAAACAGGCGAAATCGAAGAGATTATCTGCGACAGCGCAAACCCCACAGTTGTGCACGTTTTCAAAACCGTTGTGGACAACTACGTAGGCAAGCTCTCATACTTCAAGGTGCTTTCGGGCAAGGTTGGCAACGATATGCGTCTTGTGAATAATCGCACGGGCGAGGAAGAGCGTTTTTCAAAGGTGATGTGGCTCAAAGCAGGTAAGCAGGAGGATGCCGCTTCAATTTCTGCAGGTGATATAGGTGCAGTTGCAAAGCTCAGTGATGCACTTACGGGTGACACCCTTTCGGAAAAGGGTGATGTTGCAGTAGCGGCTATGGATTTCCCAAGACCCTCACTTTCCGTTGCGGTTTACCCCAAGGCAAAGGGTGACGAAGAAAAAATCACCTCCGCCTTTAACCGTATGATGGAGGAGGACCGCACAATATCCGTATATATCAACAACGAAACCAAGGAACAGATTTTGGAGGCATTGGGCGAACAGCATATTGATGTTATAATTTCAAGATTAAAGGCAAAATTCGGTGCAGAGGTTGAGCTTAAAAAGCCTAAAATTGCTTATCGCGAAACCATTAAAAAGTCGGTTAAGGTTCAGGGCAGACATAAGAAGCAATCGGGCGGCCACGGTCAGTTCGGTGATGTTTGGATTAGATTTGAGCCTTGCGACAGCGAAGAGCTTGTATTTGAGGATGAGGTTTTCGGCGGTGCAGTGCCCAAAAACTTCTTCCCAGCAGTTGAAAAGGGCTTGCGTGAGTGTACCGCAAAGGGTGTGCTTGCAGGATATCCCGTAGTTGGTGTTAAGGCTGTTTTGGTTGACGGCTCTTATCACCCTGTTGATTCCTCTGAAATGTCCTTTAAAATGGCGGCAAGCATCGCCTTTAAGGAGGGTATTCCGCAAACCGCTCCCGTATTGCTTGAGCCTATCGGTACATTAAAGGTGCTTGTTCCCGATGAAATGCTTGGTGACGTTATCGGAGACATCAATAAGCGCAGGGGACGTATTATCGGTATGAACCCTGTTGAAAATAAGATGCAGGAAATTATTGGTGAGGTTCCGATTGCAGAAATGTCAGATTTCTCCACCGCAATGCGCTCAATAACCCAGGGCACCGCTTCATTCACACTTGAAATGGCAAGATATGAAGAGGTTCCGCAGAATATAGCACAAAAAATCATTGAAGCGGCAAAATAATAAGTGATATTAAAACCTTACGGTTTTAGTGATATTTTATTCGCCCTTAAACTCGCGTAGCGAATAACACTCGGCGGTAGCCGAATATCACTGCGAAGCAATACAACTCGCCTTTGGCGAATAAAACTGAGGCACACTTCCTTACGGAGTGTGCCTCTTTTCGGGGCTTTAGCTTTTGGCGTATGGTTGACAACGTAAAGCAATAATGTTAAAATGTAACTGAATAAAATAACAAAAAATTAGGGAGAAAAAACATGAAAAAAAGACTTTTCTTTATTACAGCATGCATTTGTTTAATTATGTGTATTATTTTTTCTGTGCCGACCGTATCTGCAGTAGAAATCAAAAAGGGCATAATTGAGGTTGCCACAGTTGACGGTAATGTTGGGGACGAGGTAATTGTTCCTATTAAAATTAAGGAAAACCCCGGTATTATGGCGGTTACAATTTCCGTTACCTATGATTCCTCGGCACTGGAATACGTGAGCTTTTATTACGGCGGTGTTTTTAATGATTACACTGTTGCCGATCATCCCACAAGAAACCTTATCCGTTTGGTTATTTGTGAAACGCGCGATAAGAAAACCGATGGAAAGGTTATAAGCTTTAAATTCAAGATTAAGAGCAATGCAAAGGCAGAGCTTACAAAAATCGGAATAGACTATAAGTTGGGTGATTTCTGCAACTGGAATCTTGATAAAATTATGCCGCAGGTGGTAAGCGGCGGTGTAAATGTTGCTTTTAACGGTCAAAACTGCCCTCATAAGGAATACGGCGATTGGACCGTTGTTACAGAGCCGGTTTGCAGTAATGTAGGCGTTAGTGAGCGTGTCTGCAAGCTTTGCGGACATAAGGAGTTAAAGGAAATTCCCGCTATCGGTCATACATATTCGGATAAATGGACGGTTGATAAACCTGCAACCGCAGAAAAGGAAGGTACAATGTCAAGATACTGTATCAGATGCGATTCATTTGTGGATCGTGTTACCTTCAGCCTTGAGCAGACCAAAAACGAAAATATTAAAAACGAATTTTGGGCTGATGTTGAGGATAACAAGGTTGCCGAGCAGCTTTTTGCCGAGCAGAATCCGGGTTCAAAGCCAACCGAAAATTCTGACCCGGAAAACACCGAAAGCAAAGAGACCCCTGCGGAGGATACAACAGGCACCACCGAAGAGGATGACAGCACTCCGCTTAAGAAGGATAAAAGCCTTTTCGGCAAGTCAAATAAAATTGTGAAAATTGCGGTAATAACAGCTTTTACAGTAGTGGCACTTGCAATAGCGGCAGTATTGATATTTGTTTTTAAGCGTCCTAAAAAATAGTTTTTTCAAAAAAGCGGTGATTTTATGAAGCGGTTAACAGCTATGCTCATTTTTGTAGCTTTGGCATTGCAAATTTTCAGCTTAAATGCCTTGGCAGAAGATAAGGGCGAAGTCTCTCTCCCCAAAACGTTGCCGCTTTTTTTAACCGAAGTAATAGAAAGCGGCGAGCTTGAAGTTACTGATGAAGTGACTCGCTGGATTGAGCTTTACGATACCTTTTATACCGCTTTAAGAAATTTTGAAACTGAAATTGATGTTTCCGATTTCAAGATAAGCTGTGCTGCCGAGCAAGATTTTTTGTTTAGTTGCTACCACGCGGTGTTATATAATTCGGATCTTTGTATTACGAAAAGGCATTATGAAAACGCCCAGTTTTATGCAAAACAAGCGGCGGACGGCAGCGTTACCGACTTTTCGTTTATAAAAGTGAATTATGCTCCAAATGCGCTTGATTGCGATGGAAATGAAGTGTTTGACCGTGAGTTGGCGGAAGAGGAGTTTGAGGAATACGAAACCTTAATGCAAGAGCTTGTGGCAAAGGTGCCAAAGGCTTTGTCCGATGTGGAAAAAGCACTCTTTTTGCACGATTATATAGCAACAGAGTATGAGTATATCAACGAGGGTGACGATACCAACCACGAAGCTTATAGCTTTTTGAAGGAAAAGCACGGTGTTTGCGATGCCTATGCCGAGACCTATAATAAGGCGTTGGAGCTTTTGGGAATACCCGCTTTAAAAGCTATTTCGGACGTAGGTGCGCATGCGTGGAGTGTGGTAAGGCTTGACGGTGAATGTTATCATATTGATTGCACTTGGGGTGACCCCGTGCCCGACAGAAGCGGCAGAGCCAGTCATAATTACTTTTTAGTGAGCGATCAAATGCTTGGGGCACGTGATGAAGGAAACAGTCACAGTGAGTGGTATATTCATGAGGAAAGCATAGGATTTGATGTTTCCTGCACAAGCACAAGGTTTGACAGTGGTTATATTTGGAGCGATGCTGTTACCGTTTTGGGATATTATAACGGCGAAGCTTATTACATAGATGACACCAGCAGGTTTTATGAGTTTGGTGGATATAACTATGCAGATATTTCGGGTGAAATCAGAAAAACCACCGATTTTAAGAGCTCTACACTTGTTAAAAATTTCGATTCGGGCTTATTTTATGACGCATATTGGCTGGAGTATTTGGAAACAAGCCTTTATATGGTAGAGTCTCAAATATATTATAACGATAGCAATTCGATAAATTACTATGATGCAAACACAGGTGAGAGCGGTACTGTTCTCGAAACAAAAGAGGATTCTCTTGCCGGCTTTAAATATTTGGGTGACGGAAAGCTTGAGTATTCCGAAATTTATGTAAATGGCTCTTCCTACGTTTTTTTGAAGCAGGAATACGATGTTGGCAATATGGGCTTATTTAAAAATGACAGTGGCGCTTCGTTGAGTGAAAATTTGGTTGCGATGCGTAAATACCTCATAAACGGAAATTCTTCTTCACTGTATCTTTTAAGAGCAGATGTTTCGGGGAATGACGGTAAAATTGATCTGCGTGATTTGGTAGCACTTAAACGAATGCTTGCAGAGTAAAGAGGTTTAATAAAAACAAAAAACGTGGGGCGGTTGTCTGTCTTAAGCCCGATTTTCGGCTGCTTTTTGAGGACGAGAAACCGCCCCACCGGTTTTGTAAGAAGAAATACCGTACAATATTGCAGAAAACAAGGACCACGGGAGAGGAATGTAAAATGCTTTCATTTTATTTAGGACTTTTAGATACAGCGGAAGAAAAATCCAAGTTAGAAAAGCTTTATTATGAATACAGAAATTTAATGAAATATGTTGCCTTTGGGATACTTAATAATAACGAACAGGCAAAGGACGCGGTTCATGAGGCATTTATTAAATTAACACGTTATCTTGACGGAATAGAAGAAATTAAATGTCACAAAACAAAGTCTTTTATAGTTATAATAATTAGAAGCGTATCTTTGGATATGCTTGCAAAGGAAAAAAGGCATAAAATATACCCGATAGAAAATATTGAAGATACGTGTTGTGTTGATGATGACATTTTTGAAAAAACAGAAGTTGAAGAGTTGTATAACAAAATCAAAAATTTACCGGATGTATACAGAGATGTATTGGAATTGAAGGTTTATTACGATTTATCCAACAAACAAATAGGAGATATACTCG
>JAZQKT010000098.1:0-2161 GCA_045542295.1 Acutalibacteraceae bacterium | reverse complement strand
CGATCCGACTTGCTTATAAGAATTTCTTTCGGGGAAAGCTGAGCGTTTGAAGACGCTTTCCAGCCCTCTGACTTACTGATATCTTTGTAAAAGCTTCCGTCAGTTCCGCCGAGAGGCTTTTCGACTTCGGGAGAAGCTTTCGCCGTATCAGCCTTAATGACCGAGCGCAAAAGATTTCTGACGGCAAAGCCGTTGGGCTTCTTAGGTGCGACAACCGGTTGTACCGTACCGCAGAAGGGGCAAATCATCTCCCTTTGACCTTCGAAAACCTCGATATCGGTCGTACACATCTCACATTTGTAAGTAGCCATAAAAAGTTCCCTTCTGCCTTCGGCAGTACAAAACCGTCTTCACTTCTCATAAAAACGGGAAAAGGTCAAACTGCTCCATTTATAATTGTATCATATTTTTTCGCTCTTGAAAAGGGGATTTTGGCTTTTTTGTTTCAAAATACCAAACATTTTTTGAATATTTTTCCGCAAAAGAGTTATTAAACAAGTCCCCCCTCGGAAAAAATCTTATATTTAAAAGGGAGATTCGGTCAAATAAAGCAAAAAGACAGAGCCAAACGCCTGTGAAAAGCTTTTGTCTCTGTCAAATTAAGGTTTTATTCAGTTCCGTGTTTTTTTATAAGATGAACACGGCAGGAGTGATTTTTGACGTACCGCGGTCACGGCAGTCCCGTACCAAAAAGCCGGCTCGAAGGCGAATAAACACCCTTTAAGATACTTAAAAAAGTCAAGTCAGTACCGCGGGCGAACTTTCCTGTTATTCTCTCCCCGACAGGGCAAGAATACAAGCGGTGAAGAATCCAACAGTACCGCATAGCGGGATAATCCATAGTAGGTGTAATGCGTTTATCATACGTCTGCCCCCTTTGTGAAGCTGCCGGTTCCTGCGTTTGTAAAGAATTTTTCAGAAACAGTGTCATACATACCGACCGCATTATCTGATTTACGATAACAAGGTATCATTTCAAATACATCAACACCGCCAACATTCGCTTTGGCATAATACAAATAGATTTCTCCTTGTCTTATTGTACTTGCATTATATTGCCAAGCACCTAAAAGCATCGGCAAAGTTGTGTCAAAATTCACGGTTTGCTGTGCATCGTTAATAATCTTTTCGCCGTTTACAATTACATAACTTTCGGCAGATAGGTATGTTGAATATGTTTCTATATCAACAATTTCATTGGCTAAAATGCTACAGCGGTGAATCCCATCGGCGGTATTTGATGTATTATAAATTTGCGAGCTTCCTGTACCACTATAGTACATTGCTAATCGTGGTAAACTACCCGTACCGAAAGCATAGGTATTCTTAGTTGCTTTAAATATGATATTAAATGTTGTCCCCTCAGTCGGTGTCCATTCGGTATTTATATAAGCGGTATCGGGGATATAAATATATTCTACCTCTTGATATTCACCGGGTATTCTGCTTTTAATCTTTTCCCAAAGTGTCACACCGTCACTTTTTCGGGTGATTTTCGCAACGCTCCCCTCGGGGATACTCACCGCCTTTAAATTACCGAAATCAAGCATTTACGTATACCGCCTTTGTAACAGTTGAACCGTCCTCAAGGGTAAAAGTCCAGCTCTCGCTCTGCAAGGAATTTTTTAAAGTAAGAAAAATTTCTTCTTTGTCTGTGACCGTCAGCCTGTATTTCTCGCCATCCTTCCCCCTGATGGCAAGAATCTCCCGAATTTCGCCCTTTTCGTCTCTTATTTTTAAAATTGACATATTATCACCCCTTTACTGTGCATCACTTGAAACAAAAGTACCTGAGATTTTCCCCGTTGTTTTATATGCGTACACCCAAACGGACTCATTTTCAATTACACCGTGAGCGAGAGTAATCGCTTCCGTATATATATCGGTCACTGATTTTGGGTACATACACGACGCTATACAGTAATTATCTTGTGCCGAATATGATGTGTTATACAAAACGCCGTCTATTTGAACGGTTCTCGGGTTTGTCAAATAATCAAAAGATACGCCCTTTAATACCTTGAACATTTCCCCGTCTGCTGTTACTGTTTCAAACTGACAAACGGGAAGCTTTGCATACTTTTCTGTGATTTCAAAAACGGAGAAAGTAATATCCCTGTCCTCGGGGGATAAATTTCCGTCGCCGTCAAAAAGAGTATTA
>JAZQKT010000097.1:0-2781 GCA_045542295.1 Acutalibacteraceae bacterium | reverse complement strand
AGTCGGTTTTTCAGTTATATTCGCTTCGCGAGTTTTTGTGGCGAATATAATATCACTTTTGCAACGCAAAAATATCACTGTGCCAAAGACAAAATATCACTAAAAATGTAGTGGTTTGAACACATTCGAAATTAGGCAGTGTTTTTCTTCTTTTATATATTGAAGTTTAATGTCTTTTGTGATATAATAAACAAAACACTTTAGGAGGTTTATATTATGGATAAAAAAGTTCACGAGCTGTTAAATCAGCAAATTAATAAGGAATTCTATTCGGCTTATCTTTATTTGGATTTTTCAAATTATTTTAAAGCAAAGGGTTTGGACGGCTTTGCTAATTGGTATATGATACAGGCTCAGGAAGAGCGCGACCACGCAATGCTTTTCTATACATATTTGCAGAATGAAAATATGCCTGTGACCTTGGAAGTAATTGCGAAGCCCGATAAGACCTTTGATAACAATATGCAGGTTTTAGAGGCAGGACTTGAGCACGAAAAATACGTTACTTCGCTTATCAACGATATTTACGGCGCGGCTTATGACGTTCGTGATTTCCGCACAATGCAGTTCCTTGACTGGTTTGTAAAAGAGCAGGGTGAGGAAGAGACTAACGCTAATGACCTAATCTCTAAAATGGAGCTTTTCGGTTCCGACCCCAAAAGCCTTTATATGCTTAATCAAGAGCTTGGTGCCCGTGTTTACAGCGCTCCATCATTAGTACTGTAATTATGAAATTAGTTTTACTGACAGCCCTTGGTGTCGGCGGAGCGACTATAATAGGTTCACTAATAGGTTTCATTTTCAAGAAAATATCGCACAAATTTTCCGATATTGTACTTTCGTTTGCGGCAGGAGTTATGCTTGCTGCGGCAGTTTTGGGACTTATTTTACCATCGCTCGAGTACGGAAAAAATTTCGCAATTTTAATTACTGTTGCGGGAATATTTGCCGGTGCCTTGTGCCTTAATCTAATAGATAAATTAGTGCCGCATCTTCATAAATTGGTAGGCGCTGATACCGAAGCTCACAATAACGCAAATTTAAGCAAGGTTTTGCTTTTTGTTACTGCTATTGCAATCCATAATTTGCCTGAGGGTATTGCCGCAGGTGTTGGCTTCGGCTCGGGTGATGAGGCTCGTGCTCTCATAATTGCAGGCGGTATAGCACTTCAAAACATACCGGAGGGTATGGTAATTATAGGTCCAATGTTAGCGGCAGGGGTATCCCCAAAAAAGACGCTGATTTGCGCTATGATTACAGGTCTTGTTGAGGTTTTGGGTACTCTTGTAGGTTATTTTGCAGTAAGTGTCGCTACATTTATTTTACCCTTTGCGCTTAGCTTTGCAGGCGGTACTATGCTTTATGTGATTAGCGATGAAATGATACCCGAAACCCACGCTCACGGCGGCGAGAGAGGTGCTACCTATGCACTTTTAGTCGGTTTTTGCGTAATGCTTATAACCGATGTTTTGCTGGGAGGTTAGCATTTTTATGAGCGTCAAAAACGAAGAAATATTCAACAGGCGTTTTTGACGATTTAGCATAATAAAAATATTGACAATTATTATACAATGTTTTATAATAACTTTGCAGAGATTTTGAGTGCACTTTCTTTGGGGATTAGTGCACTCTTTTTATGTAAAAATGGAGGTAATATTATGGCAAAAACAAACATTGTTGATTGGAAAACTATTACCGATTTCGTGATCGACGCTTTCGTCGGCTACGGAATCCCGAGAGAGGACGCAGAAATCTGCGCCGATGTTCTTCTTGAATCTGATAAGAGGGGTATCGAGTCTCACGGTGTTAACCGCTTTAAGCCGGTATATCTTGACAGAATTAAGGCAGGAATACAACAGGCTGTAACAAATTTTGAAATTATTAAAGAAACCCCTACAACCGCAGTTGTTGACGGTCATCACGGTATGGGTCAGGTTATCGGATACAAGGCTATGAGTATGGCTATTGCAAAGGCAAAGGAATACGGTATGGGTATGGTTGTTGTTCGCAATTCCTGTCATTACGGTATTGCAGGATACTATAGCTCAATGGCTACAAAGGCCGGCTGTATCGGTATGACCGGTACAAACGCACGCCCATCTGTAGCACCGACACACGGTGTTGAGAGTATGTTTGGTACTAACCCCTTTACAATCGGTGTTCCTACTGATGAAGCCTTTGATTTTAACTTTGACTGTGCGACCTCGATTACACAAAACGGTAAGGTTGAATACTATGAGAGAATAGGTGAGGATGTTCACCCCGGCACAATTATTGCTGATGACGGCTCTGCTGTTGAAGGAGATGCCGGCGTTGCCCTAAAGAAAATACGCGGCGGCACTGCTGCTCTTACCACACTTGGCGGTATAGGTGAAGCACTCGGCGGTTATAAGGGATACGGTTTTGCTTTGGCTGTTGAGTTCTTCTCATCAATCCTTCAGGACGGTGCTTACGGTAAAGACCTTGACGGTAAGGATGAAAACGGAAATATACGTCCGTATCAGTTAGGTCATTGGTTTATTGCTATTGATACCGACCACTTTATGGGTGAAGAAATTGCACGTAAAAAAACCGGCGATATTTCCCGCAGTATGCGTGCTTCTAAAAAAGCTCCGGGTGCGGATAGAATATATACCGCAGGTGAAAAGGAATATGAAATCCGTCTTGCCCGCAAGGACGGTGTTCCGATAAATGAGTCGGTTCAAAAGGAAATCATCGCAGTTCGTGACGAGCTTGGACTTACACAGTATAAATTCCCTTGGGAGGATTAATAAAAAATGG
>JAZQKT010000096.1:0-8619 GCA_045542295.1 Acutalibacteraceae bacterium | reverse complement strand
CGGAACAGGATGTAAACCACACCCACCAGCACCGCGATGCCCTGGGTAAACACGCTCAGTTCCAGCTCCGCACCGCTGATGACAAAAAACAGCGTATACAGCGGAGCCGTCCAGCTGTCGGCCTTGACCATCATCTCCTCGCTCAGGGGGCAGCGGTTGCAGAAAACCGTACCCAGCATCATACAGGTGAGAAGTGACGAAAAATGAATTTCAATACTGCCTATATGGAATTTAAGCATTGAAATAGAAGCCGTTAGAAAAACTACCGCAATTGTAAGATTTAGGCGGTTTGTATTGGAGTTGAAAAGCTTTTCAAGCTGGGTTAAAACCCAACCCATAACCGAACCAAGGAGCAATGAGCAAACGATTTCAACAATAGGATTAATAACTATTGAAGCAATATCAACGCTATTGCTTATGAGAGTTTTTGCAATACCGAAGGAAACCGCAAAAACAATAAGACCTACTGCATCGTCAAGGGCAACTATAGGCAAAAGCAATTTGGTCAACGGGCCTTGAGCCTTATATTGGCGTACAACCATGAGTGTTGCCGCAGGTGCAGTTGCGGTTGCTATAGCACCTAAAGTAATAAGCTGTGGGAGCGATATTATATCGGGTCTTATTTTGTGAACCGCAAACAGCGCACAATCAACCAACGCGGTTGCCGCCAGTGCCTGAAAAATACCTATTACAACCGCCTGTTTACCGGTTTTTTTAAGCTCACTTAAGCGAAACTCATTTCCGATAGAGAAAGCAATAAAGCCAAGCGCCACTTCAGATACTATCGAGAGCCTTGCAACACTGCTTGGCGTATTAAAACCAACACCGTCAAGCCCTAAAGAACCCATACAGTAAGGACCCACGAGTACACCTGCTATAAGGTATGCTGTAACCGAAGGCAGCTTTAAGGGTTTGAAAATTCTTGTCATGATAAGTCCGGCAAGCAATGCCACCGAAACCGAAAGTAAAGTGTTCAACCAAAACATCTCCCAAAGATTTACATGATAATCATAGTAAATTAAAAACCAAACCTTACTATATCACCGCAGATATAATTTGTCAATCAAAGGTTTAAACTTTTTTAAAAAAAATGCTTGACAATCGGTAAAGAGTAGTGTATAATTCCCTTGTTGCAATCCAAAGACAGTAGGTGGCATACGTGCCGTAAGTTTAACGCCTACCGAGGTGCGTGCTTAAATTTAACATTAATTAAGTTATTTTTATGCCTGTTCCTTATGTCTTGGAGCAGGCATTTATTGTTTTTCGGAGGTGAAATACATTGCCAAACGCAGTAGTTTTAGAACAAAAACAACAGCAGGTCGCAGCTTTAAAGGAAAAGCTTTCAGCAGCAATTACAGGTGTTATTGTTGACTATAAGGGTATCACCGTTGCTGACGATACAGCTCTTCGTAAAGAGTTACGTGAGGCAGGCATTGAATACTTTGTTGTTAAGAACACACTTTTAAGCCGTGCTATTGAGGGTACAGAGCTTGAAGAGATGAAGTCTGTTCTTGAAGGTACAACTGCTATTGCCCTTTCAAATGAGGACTATACCGCAGCCGCAAGAATTCTTTGCAAGTTTGCTGAAAGTCACGATAACTTCAAGGTTAAGTCAGGCTTCCTTGATGGTAAGGTTGTTGACGTTGCAACTATCGATTCTCTTGCAAAGCTTCCCAGCAAGGAAGTTCTTCTTGCAACAGTTTTGGGCGCTTTCCAAGCACCTATCGCAGCTTTTGCTCGTGCTGTACAGGCTATCGTTGATAAAGACGGTTCCGAAGCAGCAGAATAATTAATTTAAAAACTAAACTAAATTATAATTGGAGGAAAATTAAAATGGCATCAGAGAAAATTACAGCTATGATCGAAGAGTTAAAGACTCTTACCGTACTTGAGCTTTCAGAGCTCGTTAAAGCAGTTGAAGAGGAGTTTGGCGTATCTGCAGCAGCAGCAGTAGCAGTAGCAGCACCTGCAGCAGGCGGTGCAGCAGCAGCTGAAGAGAAGACCGAATTCGACGTTGTTCTTAAAGAAGCTGGAGCAGAAAAGATTAAGGTTATCAAGGTTGTTCGTGAGATCACCGGTCTTGGTCTTGCTGAGGCTAAGGCTCTTGTTGACGGCGCTCCCAAGACCCTTAAGGAAGCTGCTTCTAAAGAAGAAGCTGAAGAAATCAAGACAAAGCTTTCTGAGGTTGGCGCAACTGTTGAGCTTCAGTAATTCTAAAGCTAAAAACTTTAAGCCCGAGGACAAAAAGTCCTTCGGGCTTTTTTATTTTTATATTGCCGTTTTGAGTACTGGCATCGAACCCTTATATTGTTTTTGCATATAATATTAATGCAAAATAATAAAGGGAGGTGTTATTTATGGATAAACCTTTTCCAAAACATATTTCTTCAGAAAAGGATTTAATGCTTTACGAGGATTATTTGAATGAAGAAAAGCCGCTCCCCAAAAAAGGCAGTCTTACAACCGCGCCGAGAAGCACAGCTTTTTCAGAAATTCTACCTCAAAACACGCCCCGAATTATGCTTAACAACAGCTTTTTTCAAGGTTATTTAAAAAATCATATCGGCAAGCCGGTCCAGGTGGAATCGCTCTTTGGAAATCAACTCCACAAAAAGGTTGGTGTCCTTTTTGAGGTTGGTGCTAATTATATTGTGCTTAAGCTCAACCGTAATTCCTGCAGTATGCTGATTGAAAGCTCCTGCATAAAATATGTAACCATTATCCATGATATGAAAAGCTTTAATATGTGAAAAAGTGCGTTCTAGGGAGAGACTTCGTAAAGAAGTGTTCTCCCTACTTTCTTTTATATAAAAATTGACACTTTCGGTTTGAAAGTGTCATAGTGGGTTACGCACTTTCAAAAGGTGCGTAACGAAGTTACATATTTAAAAATTAACCTATCTCAAAGATAAGAATAATAAGTGATATTGTGAGACAGGTCTCACAGTGATATTTTGCCCGTCGGCAAAGTGATATGAAAACCAAAAGGTTTTCGTGATATTATATTCGCTATTAAAACTGTCTGAAGGACAATATCACGATGCGTAGCATCATATAACTGCGAAGCAATATAACTCGCCCTTGGCGAATATAACTGAGGCACTTTCCTTACGGAGGGTGCCTCTACTGCGGCACTTTTTTTATAGATTATTCACCAAAGGGGAAATCAAAGGTGCCGCCGGAAGCTTCATCCTTTTCACTTTGAGTGATTTTGCCTGTCACATAGCTTGATTCGCCGATGTTTGCCTTTAAAACCGCCTTGATTGTCTTTGTCTCTTCTGTAGAGGTAATAATCGTAACGGTTATCGTATCTCCTGCCGAACATTTTTCGATTATATCAAGCACTATTTTATCACTCGTTACCTCAATTCCGTTAATATGTGTAATAAAATCTCCCTTTTCTGCCTTGCCGTAAAGGGCGCTATCCTCCGAAACGGAATCGATATACAGTCCCGTATGCTGATAACCGTTAATTTCTGCCAAAGCCGAATTAATAGCAGCATAGGTTATACCAAGCTTTGCTCGGCTTACAACCTTTCCCTCTTTAATAAGCTCATCAACAATTCTTTTCATAACCGTTGTGGGAATCGCATAGCCCACATTGTCATAAGCAGTGCCTGCCAGCTTTGATGCGGTAACACCCACTATCTGACCGTACATATCAACCAATGCGCCGCCCGAGTTGCCGGGGTTTATAGCACAGCTTGTTTGAATAAGCCTTGCAGAATAGTTGGTAGCGTTTCTAACACGCTCGCTAACCGCAGAAACAACTCCGTCGGTAACTGTAGAGTCATTTTCGGCGCCGTTAGGACGTCCTATAGCTACAACCTTTTGACCCGGGAAAACCTCATCCGAATTACCGAATACCGCCGGCTTAAGCTTTACATTATCCTTGATTTTAAGTACCGAAAGATCACTTATCTTATCGCCTGCCACATACTCGGCATCGTATTCTGTACCGTCTGCCATATATATTTTAAATTTTGGATTTGATATTTCGGCATAGATATGGTCATTTGAAACTATATAACCATCCTCCGAATAGATTATGCCGCTCGCAGTACCTCCGTCACCCTCCATGTTGTAGGTGATGATTCCCACCACAGAAGGATTAACCTTATCATAAACCTGTGCTACTGTCATTTCATCAGTGTCGGCAGGTCTTGCCGCCAAATCAACATCAGGCACTTTATAGGTAAGCTCTGTTTGAGGCACTGTTTTTTGCGCCATAAAATAACCTGCCACACAACCGCCTGTCAAAAGAATTACACCTGCCATAATAAGCGCAAAAAGCTTAAGACCCAAACTCATTGGTTTATGGTCGCGCATAGGCTCAACGTCAGAAAAATTAACAGGATTTTCTATCGGTATGTTTTCGGTGAATACATCCTTTGGGAAATCATTGTTCTCCGCAGCATAAGCAGGCTCATCTGCCACTCCCTCTTGAGAAAAATCAGTAAATGCTACGCCGTCAAACTCATTATTAGGCTCATTATCGGCAGTGGCCTCGGTTTTAATCGGTTCCAATACAGGCTCTTCCGTTTTTTCGGTCCCGAAATTTTGAGCCGAGACAGTCTCTGCTTCATTCTCTTTTGGAATGTTGTCTCCGTTTTGGTTTAAAAAGTCATTCATTACAATAGTTCCTTCCTATTTCTAAGCATTAGACAAAGCATTTTTCCTAAGGCAGTATAACCTTAAATGCGGTGTATTCGTTTTCTTGGCTTGCAACATTCACACTGCCGCCATGTGCTAAAACTATGGTTTTTACTATATAAAGTCCCAAACCTGTACTGTTTTTGCTTGCAGAACGCGATTTATCAACCTTATAAAACCTTTCAAAAATAAAGGGCATTTCCTTTTGCGGTATCCCCTTACCCGTATTAATAACGTTAAGTGCCGTGGCGCCGTTTTCCCGATGCAAATCAAAGCTGATTTTTCCGCCCTCATCGGTAAATTTAATAGCATTATCAACAAGATTGTAAATTGCTTGATGCAAAAGATCACGGTCCGCATTAACTGATATGTTTTCCATTGTATCAAGCCCTGAAATATTAAGCCTTTTTTGCTCAATGCGTTGTTCTTGGCTTACAACAATAGAGCAAAGCAGCTCGCCCAAATCGAAAATTTGGTGTTTAAGGGCAAATTCACCCGATTCAAGCCTTGCCATACTGAGCATTGACTGGACAAGCCTTGAAAGACGCTTTACTTCGCCCGAAACAATTTCAAGATAGTAGCTTTGTTTCTCTTTTTCAATTGTACCGTCAAGAATACCGTCAATAAAACCTCCGATAGTGGTCATGGGGGTCTTAAGCTCATGCGACACATTCGCAACAAAGCTTTTACGCATACCTTCAAGCCGCGCTAACGAATTGGTCATCATATTAAAGGCAACCGAAAGCTCACCGATTTCATCATCGCTCATAACAGGGATTCTTTTTGAAAAATCACCCTTTGCCATCGCGCGTGAAGCCTCTGACATAAGCTTCAGCGGTTTTGTGAGCTTATAGGTCATAACATAAAGCGAAATAAGCATTATAATAAGCGGTATTATGGAAGAAAGCAGAAAAATTTTAGTGACAGTTGAAAGTAGTTTATGGACACCAACCACCGGAGAAGTTGCAAAAACCGTGCCGTAATGCTCGCCCTCTGCGGTTACAATCGGCTCTGCCGTTATATAACGTATCTCCTTATAAAGACCTAAAGAGTCAAGTCTAAAGCTATCCTCTTTATACCAATCTGTCATATACTCCTTTGAAAGCTTCTTGCCCACATGCAGGCAGGTTTCGTTTCCTTCATTATGTTCGCAACCGCACATAAGCACATTGCCTTTACTGTCGGTTAAAATTACATCCGCCGAGGTAACCCCCGAAAATGAGTTTAAAACCTCATATAATTCCAAGCGGCTTATGTTCCCATTGTTCTCAACCGTTGTTTCAATATAGTCACAAATACCCTTACAGGTCTTTGAAAGAGTGACTTGCCTATCCTTTGCAATATTACTGTTAAGCACAACCGATAGAATTACCATAAGCGCACCGAAGGAAACAAGAATGATAATAAAGGTAGTAAAAAAGTATTTCTTAAAAAGCTTTAACCTCATATTATGCCTCAGATGTTTGTAATCTCAAATTTATAGCCTACTCCCCAAACGGTTTTAAGTGACCACTCCTCGGACACGTTTTCAAGCTTTTCACGCAGTCTCTTAACGTGAACATCAACCGTCCTGGAATCTCCGTAATAATCAAAACCCCAAACCTCGTCAAGAAGCTGGTCACGAGTGTAAACCCTGTTAGGGTTGCTTGCAAGGTGATAAATTAGCTCAAGCTCTTTCGGCGGGGTATCTATTCTCACTCCGTTTACAACAAGCTCATAATTGGTGAGATTTATTTTAAGCTTATCGTATCTAACCTCACTCACCTGGTTCTGTTTTTCGTTCTCGTTACTTCTGCGAAGCACCGCTTTAATTCTAGCGATAACCTCTTTAGTATCAAAAGGCTTGCTGACATAATCGTCAGCCCCAAGCTCAAGACCTAAAATTTTATCAAAGGTTTCACTCTTTGCGGTAAGCATAATTATCGGTGTTTCGCTTGTTTTGCGTATCTCACGGCAAACCTGCCAACCGTCTAAAGAGGGAAGCATTATATCAAGCAATATCAAATCGGGGTTGTGCTGCGCTGCAAATTGTACCGCTTGAAGACCATCGTTGGCAACAACAGTTTCAAAACCGTCCTTTTCAAGGTAAAGACGCAATAATTCACATATGTTCTCATCATCATCAACAATAAGTATTTTATACTGCATCAAATTTTTCACACACCTTTTTTTAATATATAAATAAATAATATAATAATATTATTACAAGAGTATGAATAATTGTAACATTATTTTTTATCGATTACAAGAAAAATAAGCTGTAAACAAGATTAAAAGGAGGAAAAACCTTTTAATCCAAAAAAAACCGCCCTTTTGGGCGGTTCATTTTGCAATTATTCTGCGTCTGCAGTTTCTTGTTCTTTCATCTTTGCAAAACATTCACTGCAATATACCGGACGGTCATCACGGGGAACGAAGGGCACAGTAGCTACACCGCCACAGGCAGCGCATACGGCTTCGTGCATCTCCTTTGGTGCTCTGCCGGCGTTTTTACGCTTGTCACGGCAGGGTTTACAGCGCTGTGGCTCGTTTACAAAGCCTTTAGACTCATAGAACTCCTGCTCTCTTGCAGAGAAAACGAATTCCTCGCCACAATCTTTGCAAACTAGTGTCTTGTCTTCAAACATGGTTTTTTACCTCTCTTGGATGTTTTTTTGCCCCCGGACGGAATCGCACCGACATCTTTGTTTTTTCAACGCTCTGCTTTAAGCTACATGGGCATATATTTAACGGCGTTGCCGCTAATTACTTTTTTAGCTTTTTTCTTATTCTTGTAAGTGCATTGTTTACCGATTTTTCGGTTAAATCAAGCTTTTTTGCTATATCGCAATATTTATCACCCGCAAGATAGCACTCCAAAACCTTATATTCAAGAGCCGAAAGCTCAAGACGGATTGTATCTGTGAGGTTTTTATATTCCTCACGGTCGAAAAAGATTTTTTCGGGACTGTTACTGTCAATAATTTCTTTATGTTCATCTATTGATGACAACAGCTCCTCCGGTATGCTTCTTTTGCGTTTGCTGTTCTTAAGCACACCGATAACCGCACGCCTTATGCAAAGATTTGCAAAGGTGGAAAATGAAGATTTTTCCTCATCAAAATCCTTAACAGCCGAATAAAGTGCCACTGTTGCTTCTGCCACGGCATCATCCGTATAAGAGGCAGGACAGTATTTTCTGGCGCAACTGCAGATTGTTGGATAATACCTGTCAATAATAACCTGCAACAATTCATAATCCCCATTTTTGATTTGGGAAATGATTTCCTTTTCTGACAATTTTTCGTAACTTTTGACAAAAATTTTGCTCATTTGTGCTCCAAAACAGTGATACTTGACTATTATAGCTTATATAATATACTAAAAATCATAATAAGTCAAGGGTACATCACATTTTTTGGATAATCTCACAATTTTGACTCCGTCCTTTTGACTAATTGATGAAATGTTGCAGCTTAAAACTAACTTTTCTGCTCCACAAGCATTTGTTCAGCCAGCGTTATTTCCTCCAAAGCAGAAACAAACGCCGTAAGACATACCTTTTCTTTTCCTGATTTTATCTCTTCGGAAAGGATTTTATAATTTTCTATACCCAATCTCTCAAGCTCTTTTTTTAAATCGACTTTTAAAAGCTCAACAATTTCCTCTTTGCTTAATGTTTCAGTCTTAACGGTTTTATAAAAAAAGCGTTTGCGGTGGATTTTTATAGGCAGAGTTTTTGAAAAAAGCTTCAACTGCTTAACACTGTGTTTTGAGTTATATTCCCTTGTTTCACTACCCAAAAAAAGCGGAATTTTTAAATTAAAAAACTCAACAACGGTTTTATCCCTGTGTTCTCCCGTTTCGGTTTCTGTTACCTTTGTGTATTCTCTTTCAACAGTAATGCTCCTTAAGGTTTCTGCTTTTACGCTACCGGCCGCCCTTACAAATTTTGTACCGCCCGATGCCTCAACAGCTCCCGAAATC
>JAZQKT010000095.1:0-12689 GCA_045542295.1 Acutalibacteraceae bacterium | reverse complement strand
CTTTGAGCTTTGTTGCTTGCGGCGAGAGCAAGGATGACTCTAAAAAGGGTGACAAGAAGGGCTCAAGCACAGCTAAAAAGAGCGCTGAAGAACTAATCGTTGGTGAATGGGAAACAACACTTGAGTTTGCAAAATTTATGTCTGAAGATGATGCAGACGAAACCCTTTTAGGAATAATAGAGGAAGAGGGCTTATCTTTAGAGGCAGTATTTGAATTTTCGGACAAGGGTACCCTTAAGCTTTCAACTAACGATAAGTCTTTCAAACAGTTCAAGGAAGACTTTACCGATATAATGGAAGAGTATTTAGTTGCAACTCTTGAAGCTTTGATTGAACAGCAGGGTGCAGAAATGACACTTGATGACCTTTTAGAAGCACAGGGCGTTACACTTGATGAGCTTCTTGAGGAAGCTATGGCAGAAATCGATTTTGATGAACTGCTCGAAGAATTAGAAAAAGAAATGAAATATGAGATAAAAGACGATAAGCTTTATACCTATGAGGATGAAATTAACGAAGACGAATATACTGTTTTTGAAATTTCTGAGGATGAATTAGAGTTCACCAAGGTTGTTACAGACGAGGAAGAGGACGCATTGGGAATCGCAGATGCACTTCCGCTCACATTAGAGAGGGTTTCTTAATAAAAGTCAAGGGGTATGTTGGAGGTTTCTAAATGAACAACAAAAAAATATCAATCCCGGTTGTTTTGGCATTAGCGGGTGCGCTTTTAATGCTCCTTACAATTTTTTTGCCCTACATAGCAGTTACCGATAAGGTAGAGGATACTGTTGAGGTATACCAAGAGCTCTTTGATGTTGATATGGATGAAGGGGATTATAAAAGCATTTCTATGACAAAGATTCCCGGTCTTTTAAACGAATCAGAAGACGGTGTTGGTACAATTTATTCCGTAATTGTTATTTTGGTTGCGGGCTTCTCCGCTTTGGCTGCACTCTGTGCATTCTTCAAAAAACCGATTTTAGCTATTATTTGCGGAATAATATCAGCAGTGGTTTTCACGGTTCAAAACACCATTTACACCGCATCAGAAATAGTGCCCAGTGATTATCTTAAGTGGGGCATCGCATATTATGTTTTCTATATTGCGGCAATTGTTCTTTTGGTTGGTGCAATTGCAATAATTGTAAGCAAAAGGGCTGCAAAGAAACAGTAAACATGAATTTCTGACAGAAAAATGCAAAGGGGACGCTTCCAAAACGGAAACGTCCTCTTTTTGTTTGTGGGTTTGTCACATTATACACAAAAAACTTGACTTTGAAAAAATCAGGCTATAATATAAAAGCAAATAAAGACATAAGAAGGGCGTGCTTATGAGAAACTTTAAATTAGGTGTTTTGCTTGAGTCTTTTAACCTGCCCGCTCGAGAGGCTATCAAAAGAGCAGGTGAGCTGGGGCTTGACGGTGTGCAAATTTTTTCTACTACGGGCGAATTTGCTCCGGGGAACATGACTAAAGAGAAAAAGAAGGAACTGCTTTCGATGCTTGATGCTTCTGGGCTTGAAATTTCTGCTCTTTGCGGCGATTTCGGAATGGGCTTTGGTGACCGCGAAAGAAATCCCGAATTAATAGAAAAATCCAAAAGGGTAATAGATTTGGCAAAGGAGCTTGGCACTGATATTGTTACAACCCATATCGGTGTAGTTCCTGCCGATGCTAATCATGAAAGATATAAAATTATGCAAGAGGCTTGTGCCGCTTTGGCAGAGTATGCAGATAAGCTTAATGCTCACTTTGCGGTTGAAACCGGACCCGAGACTTCGGCGGTCTTAAAAGCCTTTCTTGACAGTTTGGGATCAACGGGTGTAGCTGTTAATCTTGACCCCGCAAATCTTGTTATGGTAACGGGGGATAATCCGGTCCAAGCGGTTGACAGGCTTTCAAAATATATAGTTCACACCCACGCCAAGGACGGAATAAAGCTTGTGGACTGTAATCCGGAGTATATTTATAAAGTCACACACCCAATGCCCGATGAATTTAAAAACCAAACGCTGTTTAAGGAAATGCCGTTGGGACAGGGAAATGTGCCCTTTAAAGAATACCTAGATGCACTCGAAAGGATAGGCTATAGCGGATATCTTACTATCGAACGCGAGGTTGGTGATAATCCCGCCGCAGATATTAAAACCGCAGTAGAGTTTTTAAGAGGACTGTAAAGGTTAAAAAGTGACTCTTAAAAAACAAATTATAGTTTAGCAGTAAGTTAGTTGATTGTACAAGCCAATGGCTCCCTTGTGTAAAGGGAGCTGTCAGCGAAGCTGACTGAGGGATTGCTAAAAGGCGAAAAACATAGTATTTATAAAGGTTTGAGTTAAATCAAACAATCCCTCCACCAACATTCGTTGGTCCCCCTCCCTTTACACAAGGGAGGCTTTTTTATACTATAGGCAGAGGAGTAGTATCCGAACCCGATTTTGGAGAATGGATTTTCCATCTTGCTGTGTTAAAAAAATAAAGAGTGTCCATAACTCAAATCCGTTAAGAACACTCGATATGGTCGAGGTGACGGGACTTGAACCCACGGCCTCTGCGTCCCGAACGCAGCGCTCTACCAAACTGAGCCACACCTCGATGTTAAAAGTATTAAATTGTTTGTAAATTTGGTGCTGTCAGCCCATGCTCTAAAACATCACAGCCATATAATTATATATACTTTATCCTTAAAAGTCAATCATTTTTTGAAAGCAACCCGAATTTTTGGTTAAAAAGCGTCTCTGGTTGCCTTAATCTACCCGTTGCAAGAAATGGACTGCTATGCTATAATCAAATCAAGAAACGAAAAGGATAAAAAAATGAAATATAATTTAAAGGAAAAAATGCAAAGGCTCTGCGTGGCGGCGGTTTTTGTTTGTGCGGTTTGCGCTTCTGCCCAAATTTCCGTACAAACACCCTTTGGTGTTCCGTTTTCTATGCAGATTTTTGCCATAGCCTTGAGCGGCTTTTGCCTTGGCGCTAAGTGGGGAACGGCAGTAAGTCTTACATACATTTTAATGGGAACGGTGGGTCTTCCCGTATTTGCCGGTTGGCAGGGCGGTCCGCAGGTGCCTTTTGGTCTTGGCGGCGGATTTATATTCGGCTTTTTGGCTCTTGTTTTCTTTTGCGGTATTTCTGCAAACAAAGGGCTTTTTGCAAAGCTTTT
This sequence comes from Acutalibacteraceae bacterium, assembly GCA_045542295.1. Classification (GTDB taxonomy): domain Bacteria; phylum Bacillota; class Clostridia; order Oscillospirales; family Acutalibacteraceae; genus UBA737. The sequence goes on along the minus strand of JAZQKT010000095.1, from coordinate 9,526 downwards.
TTGCGGCATAGCGGGTTTGGCGCTTTGTCATTTATGTGGCATAATCCAGCTAAAGCTGGTTTCGGGGATTGGCTTTTTTGCGGCTTTTTTGGGCGGCTCGCTGCCCTTTTTATTAAAAGATGTGATTTTGGTTATTGCGGCGGCACCAATTTCTGCCCAGCTTCAAAAGATTTTCAAAAAAGTAAAAATCAAAAACAGGTAACTTGAGTTTTTTCGGGGACACTCTAAAAAGAACGGAATTTTCCGTTCTTTTTTTGTTCTATGGGGGACAACCTTTTCATAAAATGTATCGAGGTGGTACCATGAAGAACAGCATGCGTTTTTCTGCTTCCCTTTGGGCGTTTGGACAAAGGGTTAGACAGATTCTTGAAATTTTGCCCGAAACGGTTAAAGAAAATGCCGAGGAAATCCGTTTAAGAATTGGTTTGCCCATAGCTCTTACCGTTGCAGGAGATACAGTTTTTGCCGAGTACGACGGAAAGGTGGGTTTTAGCTTTAATGAAAACACCGTTATAGCCACCGCTGCCGATGTGGAGGAATGCTTCCGCCTTTTATGCGGAAATTCCGCGTATGCCCATGCCGACGAGCTGAAAGAAGGCTACCTGATGATGAAAAACGGTAACCGTGCAGGCATTTGCGGCAGCACTACGGAAAACGGGTTTATAAAGGATGTTACTTCTGTAAACATAAGAATAGCGCACGAGGTATTCGGTGCGGCGAATGAGCTGGTGAGGAGCTTTTCGGGTGAAAGCCTGCTTATTGCAGGTCCGCCGGGCTGCGGGAAAACCACCGTCCTGCGTGACCTTATAAGACAGCTTTCAAACGGCACAAACGGAAAGTATTACAGAACGGCGGTGATTGACAGCCGAGGTGAGCTTTCGGGCTACACAAAGGGGAGAAGCGTGAATGATTTGGGAAAGGCTACCGATTTGCTTATGACAAGGGACAGGGCAAAGGGTATTGAAATAGCACTTCGCACAATGTTTCCCGAAATTATCGCCTTTGATGAGATAGGAACCTCTGCCGAGCTTTCGGCTGTGAGCGAGAGTCTGTTTTCGGGTGTTGCGGTTATAACAACGGCGCATATAGGCTCATTTGGAGAGCTTTTGAGCCGCAATATTACCCGCTCACTTATAACCGAGGGAATTGTTGATAAGATTGCGCTGTTGCCGCCACTTCATGGGGGCAGGATTAAAATTTTATCTGCAAAGGAGCTTACGGGCTGTGTGGCTGTTTAAAATATTAGGTTTGGCGGCAGTGTTTTTTGTTTGTTCGGCTTGGGGATTTTTAAAGGCGGAGGATATGAAACAGCGCGAGCGAAAATTGAATCAGCTTTTAAAATCCTTTTCGCACATGCAAGAGCTTGTGCGTATGGGCGGTTATGAATTGGAAGAATTGTGTAAACTATGCTTTGAACCTAATCTTATAATCGAAAACAACGGCTGTGCAGGGCTTAAAACAGAAAGGCTTGCTGCCGATGATGTTAAGCTGATAGATGATTTTTTTGAAGGCTTCGGATTGGGAGATGCAAAGGCCGAATGTGAGCGCATAAAGCTTTTTATCACACTGCTGGGTCAGCACAGAGACAATGCCGCAGAGCTTTACGAAACAAGAGGACGTCTTTATCGTTCTGTGGGAGTTATGGGCGGTCTTATAATCTGTATATTTTTTGTGTAGGTGTAACTAATGGATGTTGATTTTATATTTAAGGTTGCCGCAATCGGTATAATTGTTACGGTGTTAAATCAAGTGCTTATCCGCTCGGGCAGAGAGGAGCAGGCAATGCTCACAACCCTTGCAGGGCTTGTTGTAGTACTGCTTATGGTGGTTAATGCCGTAGCAGAGCTTTTTACCACCGTTAAAACCATTTTCGGACTATGAGCGCGGCGGTTGTTAAAATTCTTGCCGTTTGCCTTATAGCGGCGGTGCTGTGTGTTACGGTAAAACCCAAGGCGCCCGAGTTTGCGCTTATGCTTTCGGTTGTGGCAGGCGTTGTTTTGAGCTTGGGTCTGTTAAAGCTAATATCACCCGTCATAGGAAGCATTGCTTCGGCAGCCCGGAAATATAAAATTCCTATAGAATATTTCAAGGTTGCGGTTAAAGCTCTGGGCATAGGCTATCTTACGGCATTTATTGCGGATTCCTGCAGAGATTGCGGTCAAAGCTCTTTGGCGGCAAAGGCGGAGCTGGCGGGCAAGTGTGCTATTTTTATACTCTCCCTGCCCCTTTTATTATCGGTGCTGGAAACGGCGATAGGGTTTATCAAATGATTAAAAGAATTATAAGCATTTTAGGGGCACTAATCCTTTTCAGTGTCCCTGCAAAGGCAGAAAATATATCTGCAGAGGAATTTTATATGAATCAGCTCGAGCAATCGGGCGCAGGCGAGCTTCAAGAATTTTTACCCGATGAAGCGCGGGACTTTTTTGTTGAAAACGGCATTGACATTAAGGACTCGGACTGGACAAGTGCTATAGAACCGCAGAATGTTTTTTCGCATATATGGAACTTTTTAAAAGCGGGTGCAAAGGCGCCGTTAGCGGCAGGGTGGGTTATTTTAAGCCTTGTCCTTATATGCGCGGCATTTGCGGGAATGGAAATAAAGGGAGCATCGGCTACGGCGGTTGGGTATGCGGTGTCGCTCACTGCGGCTGCCACTGTAACCACACCTATTTTTTCGGTTATAACCGCAGGAATCAGTGCAATTCAGGGCTGTGCCGTATTTATGACCTCCTTTGTGCCGATTTTTGCGGCAGTTGTGGCGGCGGCAGGAAGGGCGGCAACCTCTGTTTCCATGAGCGCTCTGCTTTTGGGAGCTTGCCAGGCGGTGGGATTTATTGCCGATTTTGTGATAATGCCGTTAATGGGGGCTTACCTTGCAATAAGCATTTCTTCGGGTGTGTCGCCTGTGCTGCAAAAAACAGGTGTAGCAGATGGCGTTAAAAAAACAGCCTATTGGATAATGTCGCTTATGACCACTGTGTTTTTGGGGATTTTGAGCATCCAAACCGCAATTAATGCTTCGGCGGACACCTTGTCTCTAAAAACCGCAAAGTTTATTATAGGCTCGGCGGTACCGATTGCAGGCACGGCACTTTCAGAAGCTCTAACAACTGTTACCTCCTCTATGGGGATGCTTAAAACAACGGTTGGAATTTACGGGGTAATTGCCTGTGCGGTTTGTTTTTTGCCGCTCTTGGCAGAGCTTGTGCTTTGGCGGTTGGTGTTTGGGTTGACGGCGGCAGTTTCGGATTTGCTGGCTGTACCCAAAATCAGCGTAATTTTAAAAAGTGCAGACACTGTGGTTGCAGTGCTTATAGGTATAATTCTTTTAACTGCGGCAATGTTTATAATTTCCTTAAGTGTTGTGCTTTCTGCAGGGGGGACGTGATAAATTTGGGCTATATAGCGTCGTTTTTAACCTCCTTTTGTGCGGCGGCAGTTTTTATTGGTGCTCTTTATATGCTCTGTCCCGAAGGGGTAATGTCAAAATCGGTCAAATATATTTTGAGCCTTTGCTTTTTGGTAAGTGTGATTTCTGCCGCCGGGATAACCGTAAAGCGGGTCGATTTGGAGCTTTCCTTTTCTGCCCCTGCCGTATCCTCTGCGGAGCTTCAAATTAAAAATGCAGAGTTTGTTTATTCCTATGCCCTTGATTCTGCAGGGATAGAATTTTCGTCAATCGAAATTTTTACGGATAAATTAGAAGACAACAGCATAGTAATTAATAAGGTTAGAATAAAATCAGGGTCAGAAAAGCAGAAAATTATTTCCGCTTTGGGTGAGGCGGCAAAAAACATAGAGGTTGAAGTTATAAATGAATGATATGGTAAAAAAGCTTGCAGAAAAGCTCAAAAAGCCGAAGGTTTTAATGGCTGTGGGCCTTAGCGGAATACTTTTAATATTTTTATCCTCCTTCGGGAAATCGGATTCTAAAGCGCAGAACGCCCAGACAGTGCAAAGCTTTTCGGCAGAGACATACCGAGCAGAGACCGAAGAAGCAATTTCACGTCTTGTGTCCGAAATCACGGGCAGTAAGGATGTGTCGGTTGTGGTGACGCTTGAAAATACGGTAAGCTATTCTTATGCGGATAAAAGAGAGGAAAGCTCTTCGGATAAGAGCGGTGAGGATGCCGCCGTTGATACCAGCCTTAAAGAGGATTACATAATTGTCAGAACTGCTGACGGCGGAGAGCAGGCGTTGCTTGTTACTGCCAATATGCCACAAATCAGGGGTGTTGCTATTGTTTGCGGCGGAGGTGACAACCCTGATTTAAACCAAAAAATATTAAATGCCGTTACGGCGGCGCTTGATATCACCAAAAAAAGAGTATACATTTGCGGGAGGAAAACAAGATGAAAAAGGGTAAGGTTTTTGGAAAGGGACAGATAACCGTTGCGGTTATGCTGTTAGCACTAGGCGGTGCAATATGGCTGAATGCAAAATATTTGCCAAGCGGCACTAAATACCTGGGTGAGGCATCCTATGTGAGCGGCAGTGCCGAGCAGGAGGAGGCCATAGAAACGGGCGCAAAGCCTCAAAAGGAAGAGGATTATTTTGTAACAGCCAAAAAAGACCGAGAGCAGGCGCGCGATACCGCGGCAGAAGCGGTTGAAGAACTGCTTGACAACAATAATTTGTCAGAAGCGGACAAAAAGAATGCTTTGGCAAAAATTGAACTGCTTTCCAAAAACATTGAAAGAGAAAATAATATTGAAACTCTGCTAAAGGCAAAGGGCTTTAGCGAGGTGGTTGCCGTTATCGGTGAATCGGGCATTAGCGTGGTAGTGAAAGCAGAGGGACTTACCTCTGTACAGACACTTCAAATACAGGATATTATAACAAATGAGACCGATATACCCCTAAATAATATAAAAATTATTCCTATTGCGAAATAAAAGTGTTGAGTTATTTGAAAAATGTGGTATACTTATATTGTAGTACACACTGCAATATAAGTATTTTTATTTAAAAATAAATTAGGAGGGTCTCCTTATGGATAATAAAACAACAAAGCTAGCAATTAACACAGAGGTTGTAGAAAAAATGGCAGAAATCGCCGCCTTGGAAATTGAAGGCGTTGCCGGACTCAGCAAAAAGGCTATTGACCTTAAGAGTGCGGTTAAAACCAAAAAGCCGTTTAAGGGCGTGAAGATCGAAAGCGTTAACGGTGCTGTTAAAATCAGTGCGTACATTACACTTAAAGAGGGTGTAAAGGTGACCGACGTTGCAGAAAAGGTTCAGGCAAATATTAAGGAGAAAATCCAAAATATGACCGGCGCCGCTGTAACAAAGGTTAATATTCATATTGCAGATGTTGAATTCAATAAAGAAGATACAGCAGAATAACAAATTTTAAAGCCGAAAGCATAGTTCAGCGCAAATGTGCCGAACTATGCTTTTTTATTGTGCAAATATAACGGAAAAACGATTGACAAACAGAACCCTTTGTTGTAATATACAAGTGAATGGGCTTTTTTGCTTTTTTGGCGATGTCCAACGCCGTGAGCCCAAAATTTTTACATATTTAAAGGAGATGGTTTTGTGGACGACAGTCCTGCGGGGAGTATTATTCTCTTCGTACTGCTGATTTTTTGCAGTGCATATTTTTCCGGAACGGAAATTTCATTGGCATCGGTCAACAGAATTCATATGATGAGCAGAGCATCAAAGGGCATCAAGAGTGCTGAAAGGGTGCTTAAAATTCTTGATAGCTTTGACGAAGCGCTATCAGTGCTGCTTATCGGCAACAATGTTGTGAATATTGGCTGTGCTACTTTAGCAACCGTAATATCCACAAGGCTTTGGGGTACTAAAGCCGTAACGGTATCAACAGTTGTAACAACAATAGTTATTTTTATTTTGGGTGAAATGCTGCCTAAAAGCTTTGCGCATTCCTGTAATGAGCGCTTTGCGGAGGCTATTTCGGGCTCTTTGCTGTTTTTAATGAAGCTTTTAAAGCCAATATCACTCCTGTTTACGGGACTTACGGTTTTGGTTTCAAGGCCTTTTAAAAAGCATACCGAAAATCAGGTAACTATGACCGAGGATGAGCTGAATGATATTGTTGAAAACATATCAGAGGAGGACGGTTTCGATGAAGACACCGGAAAGCTTGTAAAATCGGCCCTGCATTTCTCTGATTCTACTGCCAAGGATGTAATGGTGCCTTGGGAGAATGTACAAAAAATCAGCACCGTTTATAAAACCCCACAAATACTGGAAATTGTCAAAGCCTCGGTTCACTCGAGAATCCCTGTTGTGGACCGCAACGGCAATTTAAAAGGAATTTTGCAAATAAGAAAATTCCTAAAGGCTTATATGAAAAATAAACACAACATAATATTGGCAAGTGTTATTGATTATCCTTATTTTGTGAGTCAGGACACCCCCATTGATGAGGTTCTCACCGAAATGAGTAATCACAGAAGAAATCTTGCATTTATCAGAGACGGTGAGGGCAAAATTGCCGGAATTTTAACCGTTGAGGATATTTTGGAGGAGCTTGTCGGCGAAATCTATGACGAGGATGACATAGGAGGTGCCGCTGATGAGTGTTAAGCTTGTTACAATATTTTTACTGATACTGGCTTCGGCATTTTTTTCGTCAACCGAAATTGCCTTTGCCAGTGTTAACGCCGCAAGACTTAAGTCAAGGCGTCAGAAGAAGGACAGTCTTTCTCTTGCTTTGGCAGAGCGTATTGCAGAAAATTATGACACAGCCTTAAGTGCAGTGCTTATAGGAAACAATCTTGTAAATATGGCCGCCTCTGCGATTGCAACCCTTATTGTAATGGATTTAGGGCTTCCTGCCTGGATTGCAACACTGGCAATGACGCTTTTAGTGCTCATTTTCGGTGAAATTATCCCCAAGATTTTGGCAAAGCAGTTAGCAGAGCCCTTTTGCGTCGTAACGGCTGTACCGATTTATATTTTATCAACAATATTAACGCCGATTTCTTGGTTTATTGTGCGGTTGGTTAAGCTTTGCTCATTGCTTTGGAAATCAAGTGTTGCCGATGTGGATTCCGTTTCAGAAGACGATTTTGAAAACATTATCGAAATTGTTGAGGATGAGGGCGTGCTTGATGAAGAACAGTGTGACCTTTTGCAGAATGCACTTGAGTTTGATGAGGTGCTGGCTTACGAAATCATTACTCCGCGTGTTGATATGGAGGCTATTGATATTCGTGACCCGTATGAGCTTAATGTTAAAAAGCTTTGCGATGCCACCTATACACGTCTCCCCGTTTACGAGGATACACCCGATAATATAATAGGTATTCTGCACCTTAACCATTTTTATAAAGAATTTGTTGATAATGACAGAGTGAATATAAGAGAACTGTTGCTTCCTGTCACAAGCGTTCATAAAACAATGCCGCTTCCCGACGTGCTTGAAAAAATGAAGGAAAGCAAAACACATATGGTTATCGTGCTGGACGAGTATGGCGGCACAATGGGAATACTCACTATGGAGGATGTGCTTGAACAGCTTGTCGGCGAGATATTTGACGAGAGTGACGAAATCGAACGTGAGTTTGTTTGTATTGACGAAACCCATTTTGAAGCTGACGGCGACATGCGAATTTACGACTTCTTTGATGAATTCGATATTGACATTGAAGAGGATGAGGATTTTGAAACAGATACCGCAACCTTGGGTGGTTGGGTTATGACTATGCTTGACGGTGAGCCCGAAGATGAGGCTTCCTTTAGGTTTGAAAACCTTATTATAACGGTTAAAAAGACCGATGGACGCCGAATTGAAAAGGTTTCTGTTGAAGAGCTTATTGAGTCCGAAGAGGATGAGAAGGAAGAGGATGATTAGCGTGAAAAAAATTAAACTTTTGTTCCAAGGTGACAGTATCACCGATGCCGGTCGCGACTATAACGATATTCACAATCTCGGTAACGGCTATCCTAAATATGCCGCAGAGTTTTTAAAGGAAAAATTCCCCGATGTTGAGTTTGAGTTTGTAGACCTTGGTATCAGCGGAAACCAAACCAAGGATTTGGTGGCTCGTCTTGATAAAGATTTTATTGATATAAAGCCCGATGTGGTATCAATTCTTATAGGCATTAATGATGTTTGGCACCACGCCGCAGAAAAGGATTGGATTCCTGATGAGGTGTTTTATGACCGCTACCGCACTGTTCTTTCTGCAATAAAGGAAAAAACAGGTGCTAAAATTATGATGATAGAGCCTTTCCTTATTCCTGTGGAGGACAAGCTTTTCTTCCGTGAGGATCTTTATAAGAAGGTTGAGATTGAAAGAAAGCTTGCACGTGAGTTTGCAGATGTTTATATGCCGCTTGACGGACTTTTGGCAGAAGCATATACTAATGACGATCCGCTTTCCTTTGCGGAAGACGGCGTTCACCCGACTGCAAAGGGCGCAGAGTATATTGGAAAGCTTTATGCCGATTATATTTCAAAATTAATTTAAATTTGTGCTGATGGGACTATTCTCATCAGCTTTTTAAAAACAAGAGGAGGAACAAAAAATGGAACAAAACCGCAATTGGGGCAGAGTAACGATCCCTACCGATGTTGACGTTATCCCCGAAACCCTTGAAATTATGAAGCGCCTCGGCGCAGACGCTGTGCGTGACTGTGACGGTACCGATTTTCCACAGGAGCTTCGCGAGGTAGATGCTAAAATTTATTCTACATACTATACCACCCGTAAGGATAATGCTTGGGCAAAGGCTAATCCTGACGAGGTTCAGCAGTGCTATCTTATGACAGGCTTTATAACCGCTACAGGCGATACTTTAAGCATTAAGCTTATGAAGGGTATAAGCGATGAGCTTATGGCTGTAAATGAGCGTGATGATATAAAACGCTGGTGGGAGGTTATTGACCGTACAACAGGTGAGATAGTATCTACAGGTGATTGGGATTATAACAAAGAGACCGGCTGTGTTGACATTAAAAACACAAAGGCTTTCCACGAATATACCGTAAGCTTTTTGGCTTATATTATATGGGACCCCGTTCACATGTATAATGCGGTTACAAACGATTGGAAGGATTTTGAGCATCAGATAACCTTTGATGTTCGTCAGCCTAAAACCCGCAAGTTTACAATGGAGAGACTCCGCAAGTTTGTTGCAGACCATCCTTATGTAAATGTTATCCGTTACACCACATTCTTCCATCAGTTCACCCTTGTGTTTGATGAGCTTAAAAGATTTAAGTTTGTTGATTGGTACGGTTATTCGGCTTCAGTTTCTCCCTATATTTTGGAGCAATTTGAAAAAGAGGTTGGCTATAAATTCCGCCCCGAATACATAATTGACCAAGGCTATCATAACAATCAATACCGCATACCTTCTAAGGAATATAAGGATTTCCAGGCTTTCCAACGCAGAGAGGTTGCAGCCCTTGTTAAAGAAATGGTTGACCTTACTCATGAGCTTGGCAAAGAAGCCATGATGTTCCTTGGTGACCACTGGATAGGAACCGAGCCGTTTATGGACGAGTTTAAGAAGTCGGAGGCCAAGCGGTCTTAGGAAGAC
>JAZQKT010000094.1:0-3390 GCA_045542295.1 Acutalibacteraceae bacterium | reverse complement strand
GCTTCTTGGATGATTGCAAAGTCTGTTTTTGATGCACTTGGTGCTCAGACAGTTATCATTGGTAACGAGCCTAACGGACTTAATGTTAACAACGGCTGTGGCTCGACACATATCGAAAATCTCTGCAATTTAGTTAAAGAGCAACACCTTGATGTTGGTTTTGCTTTTGACGGTGACGCTGACCGCTGTATCGCAGTTGACGAAAACGGAAATGTCATTGACGGCGACGCTATGATGTATATTTTAGCAAACCGCCTAAAATCTCGTGGAATGTTAAACGGCAACACCGTTGTTGCAACCGTTATGTCTAACAGCGGATTCTTTGCTTCACTTAAAAAATTAGGTATTGAATGCGACCAAACAAAAGTTGGTGACCGCTTTGTATATGAATCTATGCAAAACAACAACTTTAGTCTTGGCGGTGAGCAATCAGGTCATATTATTCTTAAGAAATACGCCACCACAGGTGACGGTATTTTAACCGCCATAATGCTGCTTGAGGAAATTTGCGACAGTAAGCAGTCACTTGCAAAGCTTTGCGAGGCTGTAACCTTATATCCGCAATACGTTAAGAATATTCGTGTTAAGGATAAAAACCAAACCGTTAACGATGAAGCTGTTTTACAAAGCGTAAAAGAGGTTGACGCCCTTATTGACGGCAACGGCAGAGTGCTTTTACGTCAAAGCGGTACCGAGCCTGTAGTAAGAATAATGATTGAGGCTGAAAGCATGGAAAAATGCCATAGCTATGCTCAGACAATTGCTGATACAGTAAAAGAAAGGGGCTTTTTAGTTGAATAAAATTGTTAAAACTAAGGAATTGTTTGCAACAAACAATAAGTTTATAAAACCCTTTTTAGAAAAATTTGAATACCCTTGGGAAGCGCTTCCTGAAATTAAAAACTATTTAAAAGCTCTTATTAACGACGGTGTGGAGGGTTATACCTTAATTGACGGTAATATTTTAATGGGCGAAAATGTAAAAATCGCCCCTACCGCTTATATTGAAGGTCCGGCAATTATCGGTGCAAATACCGAAATTCGTCCCGGTGCGTATATAAGGGGAAGCGTAATCATTGGTGAAAAATGTGTTATCGGTAATTCGACCGAGCTTAAAAATGCTATTTTGTGCGACGGTGTACAGGTACCGCATTATAATTATGTAGGCGACTCGGTTTTGGGTGATAAGGCTCACCTTGGTGCAGGAGCAATATGCTCTAACTTTAAGGGCGACGGCTCTAACGTTACGGTGCGCGGTGACCAAGACTATGCAACAGGTCTTCGTAAGCTTGGTGCAATTTTAGGTGACAGGGCAGATATAGGCTGTGGCTGTGTGCTAAACCCCGGCACTGTTATAGGCAAGGATTCACGCGCATATCCGCTTAATTCACTTCGCGGTGTATATCCCGAAAATGCTATAATTAAATCAAACGACAATATTGTTGAAAAGAAATAAAAATAACTCACTATGACACTTTCACATTCAATGTGCAAAGTGTCATTTCTTTTTATAGATAAAAACCGAGAGAGACAACTTCTTTACGAAGTGTCTCTCTCGGGGGTTATTTTTTATGAAACTTTAATGGTGGTTATGTTTTTATTATAGTCGGCTTTGTTGAGGTTGGGGTCATTGTCAGCTCTTACTATGCAGATTTCTATACCGCCACAGCTTGATACAGTGTCCTTATATTTTTTAACCTGTGCCTTATAAAAAGCATTATTTTTTTCAATATGCTCTTCAATGCGACCTTCTATAATATAGTTTCTTCTTTCGGCGGGTTTGCCGCTTACAGTATAGGTGTATTTAATAACGTTGCCCGAAGCACTTACAGTTAATTTATAATTGCTGGTTGAATAATACTTGTTGTAAGCCTTGGCATATTCATTAGCGAATTCAGCAAGCTTTGCTACGGTAACTGTGGTGTTTTTGCTTTTGCAAATTCTTATTGCCTTTTCAACTTCAAAAAATTCGGGCAATTCAAAGGGAAGACCGCCAATTGTAACACCAGGTGACATATTTCCGCTTGAATCCATTTGAGGAGGGAAATATTGTGAGTCATCGTCACCGTTGCTTGTAGCACCATAAGGCACGTAAGCAGTAATGTCTTCTTTGTTTGTATCTTCAATAACAGGAGGTGTTACGGTATTGGAGTTACCACTTTGATTTCCACTTTGAGTACCGCTTTGAGTACCTCCCTGGCTGTTATTTTGGCTTTCATTTTGGCCGTCGTTTTGGTTTTCCTCTGTATTACCGCCTTGCGAGGCACTGGGAGTTGAAGTAGGGGTTGACGTTGTATCGTCAAGGTTTTCTTTATTGCCACAAGCAGCAAAGGAAAAAAGGAGCATTGTCGCAAGTAAGATTGCTAAAGTCTTTTTCATAAAAAAATCTCCTAGAAATTTTGATATATTCTAATTATATAGGCGTTTACGGGTTATGTCAACAATAAAATAGACAAGTATTTGTTATTGATATATAAATTTGGTTATGCTATAATAACTTCAATACAATTTAGGAGAATGAATTAATATGCAAATGCTGACAAATTATGACAGTAAGCGCGTGTTTGACTATTTCTTAGAAATATGCGAAATTCCGCACGGCTCGGGTGATATGGAAAAAATTTCGAATTACTGTGTAGAATTTGCAAAAGCACACAAGCTTCGTTATATTAAGGACGCTGCAAATAACGTGTCAATTTTCAAACCCGCAACAAAAGGTTACGAAAATGCCGCACCTGTTATTTTGCAGGGGCATCTTGATATGGTATGCCAAAAAACACCTGACAGTAACTTTGACTTTTTAAGAGATTCCTTAAAGGTTTATACCGATGGTGATTTTATTAAGGCTGAAGGCACCACCTTAGGCGCCGATAACGGAATTGCGCTTGCAATGGTGCTTGCCATTTTGGAAAATGATGAAATTGCCCACCCTGAAATTCAGGCAGTTTTTACTACTGATGAGGAAATCGGTATGCTTGGCGCAGGAGCACTTGATATGTCAAACCTTACCGCCAAAAGAATGATAAACCTTGATTCTGAGGAGGATGGTGTTGTTACCGTTTCCTGCGCGGGCGGCGTTGATTTTAAAATGAGTATACCTTTTAGCCTTGAAGAAATGACAGGCACCGCCGTAACGGTTGTTTTGGCAGGGCTTTTAGGTGGCCATTCGGGTGTTGATATTAATAAAAACCGCTATAATGCCGATATGTTGGCAGGCAGATTGCTTTATAGATTAAGCAACCGCTTTGATTTTGGTATAATTTCGGTTAACGGCGGTGACAAAACTAATGCTATTGTAAACAGGTGCGAAATTAAGCTCTGCTGTGACGATGCCGACTCGCTTGTGTCGGCTGTCAATCTTTATGTTTCGGAATTAAAGGAAGAAATAAA
>JAZQKT010000093.1:0-3786 GCA_045542295.1 Acutalibacteraceae bacterium | reverse complement strand
GTTTTGCCGTTGATTCGGCAGCCGCCTGCGTGACCGCTTGCGGTGCCCAAAGCTTTTTCACTGCCGTTCAAAGCTGTTTGACCGCTGCGCCTTTTTGCCCTCGCTGTATCCTCCACAGGAGGCGCTCGGTTAAAAAGCTGCCAATTCCGCCACACCCGCATATTTTAGGTAATAAGTAATAGTGAATAGTGAAGAAGTATTATTTGCAACGATAGATATTTTACTTTATATTTCGGCAATTGTCAAGTTTTTAAAAGGAATAATTTAAAGATTTTAGAAAAAAATTAAATTAATACTTGATTTTATCGGAAACTTGTGATATTATACTATGGCGGGTAAAACTGCATGCGCTGATAGCTCAGCTGGATAGAGCGTCTGGCTACGGACCAGAAGGTCGGGAGTTCGAATCTTCTTCAGCGCGCCATCAAAAGCCCGACAAGTTTGTCGGGCTTTATTTTTTGTTTTTAAAGGAGCTTTTATGAATTATAATTATCATACGCATACCTATCGCTGCCGTCACGCTTCAGGTACGGAAGAAGAGTACATTATCCGGGCTATTGAAAACGGAATTAAATATATGGGCTTTGCCGACCATGCACCCCTTAAATTTGATGACGGATTTGAGAGCGGATACAGAGTTTCGGTTTCAGATGTCGATGATTATTTTTCTGTGTTAACTGCTTTAAGAGAAAAATACAAGGACCAAATTGACATTAAGCTTGGTTTTGAGATGGAATATTACCCCGAAATTTTTGAAACTATGCTTGAAAATGTTAAAGGCTACGGTGCGGAGTATCTTATTCTTGGTGAGCACTATGTTACTGCGGAGCATCCGAATCCGTTACCGCACACCTCTATAGCGAATGACAGTGAAGAATTGCTTAAAAAATATGCTGAAACTGTGGTTGAGGGAATAAAAACCGGTGTTTTCACCTATGTTGCTCACCCGGATGTGATAAACTTTACGGGCGACACGGATGTTTATAAAAAAGAAATGCGCAAAATATGCAAGGCATCGAGGGAATACGGCATTCCGCTCGAAATTAATTTTTTGGGAATACGTGATAACCGAAATTACCCGAATCCTACTTTTTGGGAGATGGCAGGCGAGGAGCAATGTCCTGTGACCTTCGGCTTTGATGCGCATGATGTTTTGAGCGCTTATGACGGCGAGTCGCTTTCAAAGGCAAAAGAAATGGTGGAAAAGTTCAACCTTAATTATATTGGTAAGCCCGAAGTTATACTAATTCAAAACCTATAATAATATGAATATAGCATAAAAGCCTCTTGTGATTTTTCATAAGGGGCTTTTTCCAAAAAGCTACCGTTGAAGTTTTTGCTGTTTTCTGCTACAATATATGAGATATTTTGTTTTGGGGTGATAGAATGAGGACAAGCGGTGTTTTAATGCCGATTTTTTCGCTTCCGTCCAAATATGGTATAGGTACTTTGGGTAAGGAAGCATATAATTTTGTTGATTTTCTTGAAAGAGCGGGGCAGACCTATTGGCAAATTCTGCCTTTGGGTATCACCGGCTTCGGTGATTCACCCTATCAGTCGGTTTCGGCGTATGCGGGGAATCCGTATTTTATTGATCTTGAAGTGCTTATTAAGGAAGGTTTTTTAACCCTTGCCGAGGTCGAGGAGCTTGATTGGGGCAAGGATGGCTCGGCTGTGGATTATGAGCTGATGTTTAATAATCGCTACAGCGTTTTAAAAACCGCTTATGAAAGATTTAAAAAGGCTGTGCCTAAAGATTATGCCGAGTTTGAAAACGAAAACAGCTACTGGCTTGACGATTATTCGCTTTATGCCGCAATTAAGGACTATCACGGCGGAGCATCCTTTGATTGCTGGGATAAGGGCTTTAAATTTCGTGATGCTTTGTCTATACATAAAGCAGGTATTGAGCTTTTTGATGAAATCGGTTTTCATAAAATGATGCAGTATTTCTTCAGTAAGCAATGGTTTAAATTAAAGGAATACGCAAATAAAAAGGGGATTTATATAATAGGTGACATCCCGATTTATGTAGCCTATGACAGTGCCGATGTTTGGGGAAATCCCGAGCAGTTTTTGTTGGATGAGGATTTAAAGCCCAGTGCTGTGGCAGGCTGTCCTCCCGATGCCTTTTCAGAGGACGGTCAGTTGTGGGGAAATCCGCTTTACGATTGGGAATACATGAAGAAGAGCGGATATGATTGGTGGCTTAAGCGCATAGGTTATTCTTCAAAGCTTTATGATGTTATAAGAATTGACCATTTCAGAGCCTTTTCTGCCTATTACAGTATCCCGTACGGTGACAAAACCGCAGTTAACGGCAAATGGGTGACGGGTGCCGGCAAGGAGTTTTTCGAGGTTGCTCAAAAAGCCTTGGGCAGACTTAATATTATAGCAGAGGACCTGGGCACGATTGATGACGATGTAAGAGCCTTGCTGAAGCACACAGGCTTCCCCGGAATGAAGGTTTTGCAGTTCGCCTTTGACCCCGAGAGCGAGAGTAGCTATTTGCCGCACAATATAGTTAAAAACTGTGTGGTTTATACCGGCACGCACGACAATGATACGCTTATGGGCTTTATGAAGGACAGCGCCCCCGAGCAGGTTGAGTTTATGAAAAAATATCTGCAAATTTCTGAAAAAGACAGCTTCAATTGGGCGGTTATAAGATCTGCTATGGCGACTGTTGCAGATACAACTGTTTTTCAAATGCAGGACTTTTTGGGACTCGATAATACCGCGCGAATAAATACGCCCGCCACAAACGGAAAGAATTGGCAGTGGAGAATAGGTGAAGGCTGTATAAATGATTGGTTGGCACAAATTATATATGACTTCACAAAGCTTTACTACCGTCTGCCGCCGAAAACGGCCGAAAGTGTAGAATAAATTGCATAAATTGTTGCAAAAAACAGCGTTTTTAAATATTAAATTTAATCTTTTTTTATAAAAACACCTTTTTTGCAAAAAAACACTTTATTTTTGCTCTGAATACTGATATAATAGGTTGGATACCTAAATATTATGAGGGTATAAAAAAGTCAGTAAATGGAAAGATCCATAAATTTTTTTAGGAGGTTGACTTAAAATGAGTCAAAAGTTTGTTTACCTTTTTAAAGAAGGCGACGCTTCTATGCGTGAGCTTCTTGGCGGTAAGGGTGCTAACCTTGCAGAAATGACCAAAATCGGTCTTCCTGTTCCTCAGGGCTTCACCGTAACCACCGAGGCCTGCACTCAGTATTATGAGGATGGCAGAAAAATCAATGATGACATTCAGGCAGAAATCATGGAGTACATCGACAAGATGGAAGAAATCACCGGCAAGAAGTTCGGCGATAAGACTAATCCTCTTCTCGTTTCGGTTCGTTCAGGTGCTCGTGCATCTATGCCCGGTATGATGGATACTATCCTTAACCTCGGTCTTAATGAAGATGTTGTTGAGACAATGGCTGCACAGTCCGGTAATGCTCGTTGGGCTTATGACTGCTACCGTCGTTTCATTCAGATGTATTCTGACGTTGTTATGGAAGTTGGTAAGAAGTACTTTGAAGAGCTTATCGACAAAATGAAGGAAGAAAAGGGCGTTAAGCAGGACGTTGAGCTTACTGCTGAAGACCTTAAGGTATTGGCTGAGCAGTTCAAGGCTGAATACAAGAACAAAATCGGTAAGGACTTCCCCTCTGATCCTAAGGAGCAGTTGATGGGTGCAGTTGAAGCTGTTTTCCGTTCTTGGGACAACCCCCGTGCAAACGTTTACCGTCGTGACAATGATATCCCTTATTCTTG
>JAZQKT010000092.1:0-4303 GCA_045542295.1 Acutalibacteraceae bacterium | reverse complement strand
GCTCACAGAACGACATGGCTACGATCCGACTTGTTTACAAGGCTTTTATTTATTTTTCCTGCAAGCACCATTTGAACAACATCCGCAGTTTCCTTATCGGTAACACGAAGACCGTCCACAAAAACCGATTCCTTGCCTATTTGCTTAAGTGTTTCGGTAATTTCCGGACCGCCGCCATGAACAAGAACGATTTTAACTCCGATAAGGTGAAGAAGAACTATATCCTCCATAACCTGTTGCTTAAGGTCCTCATTAACCATTGCGTTGCCGCCGTATTTAACAACAACAACTTTACCGTAATACTTTTTAATGTAAGGCAGTGCTGCAGTAAGCACCTCTGCCCTTTGAGCATTAGTAATATCATCAATATACATTGGATTTTCTCCTTATTTTACACTATACTATCCCGAACAAAAAGTGCTGTGGAACTATTCTTTTTATAATTTGAAAGAAATTTGTTCACAGTACTCTTTTGCGGTTCGTGGTGCTGTATTTTTTTACTGCCCCGAACAAAAAAGGTGCTGTGGGCAAATTTATTCAAATTAAGTTCGGTAGTCGCCGTTTATTTTTACATATTCATAGGTAAGGTCACAACCCCAAGCGGTAGAAGAATATTCGCCGTCATTAAGGTTTACTATAATTTCAATTTCATCTTCCAAAAGTATTTCTTTTGCTATTTCCTCAGAAAAATCAATTCCTGCACCGTTTTTGCAAACAGGGATTTCGCCTTTTGGGGATTTAAAGGAAACATCTATTTTATTAACATCAACCTCTGCACCCGAATATCCGATTGCACAAAGCACACGGCCCCAGTTAGCATCCGCACCAAACATTGCGGCTTTTGTAAGTGAAGAGCAAATAACCGATTTTGCAACCGTCTTGGCTATTTGTTTGGATTTAGCACCTGACACCTTACATTCAAGGAGCTTTGTTGCGCCCTCACCGTCACCCGCAATACATCTGCAAAGATAAACAGTTACGGTATTGAGTGCCTTCATAAAGGTATCAAAAGCTTCACCCTCGGCTATAATTTCCTCATTTTCTGCCATACCGTTAGCTAAAACTGTTACCATATCATTAGTAGAGGTATCGCCGTCAACTGAAACCATATTAAAGGTGTTTTCAATATCACCAGACAGCGCTTTTTGAAGCATTGGCGTACTGATTTTACAGTCAGTAGTAATAAAAACAAGCATTGTTGCCATATTTGGGTGTATCATTCCGCTACCCTTTGCAATACCGCCTATTCTACATTCCTTACCACCGATATTAAAACTCACAGCAACCTCTTTAAGTTTTGTGTCGGTAGTCATTATTCCCTCTGCCGCCTCTTGACTTTTATTATCCTCAAGACCTGCAACAAGTGAGGGAATACCGTCCCTTATAGGCTCAATATTAAGCGGCTGACCGATTACACCTGTAGAAGCTACAACCACATCACCCGAATCGATACCAAGCTCTGCGGCTAAAAGGTCACTCATCTGCTCTGCAATTTCAATACCGTTTGCATTGCAGGTATTCGCATTACCGCTGTTGCAGATTACCGCCTGGGAAAATCCGTCAGCAATATGATTTTTGGTGACCGTAAGCGGTGCGCCTTTTACAAGATTTGTGGTATAAACTGCGGCAGTATTTGCCTTAACCTCACTGTAAATAAGCGCCAAATCTCTTTTGGTTTTATTCTTTCTTATTCCGCAATGTATTCCGTTTGCCTTAAATCCTTTTGCGGCACAAATACCGCCGGAAATTATATTCATATTAAAACTCCTAATTTTTAAAATAGCCAAAGCACTAAATTTCAAGTCCCTCGGTTTTGCTTACACCCAAAACCAAGTTCATACATTCAACTGCCGCACCCGAAGCACCTTTTCCAAGGTTATCATATCGGGCGATAAGTAAAATCCTGTCATCATTTCCGGCAACCGATATTTCCATACTGTCCTTAAAGGATAGCTTCCCTGCAGAGGCAAAGCCCTGTTCGTCAAAGGCTTCCACATAGTTCACAACAGGTCCACTGTATTTTTCACTGTAGGCCTTTTTTATATCCTCAACGGTAAAGCCCCGGTTTAATTGCGATGCAAAAAGCGGAACAGTAACCTCCATACCGCTATAAAAAGCATCAACAACCGGCATAAAAATCGGCGCATTTAGAAGACCTGTCACAGCGGTCATTTCGGGAAGATGCTTATGTGACTGCGAAAGTCCGTACTGACGCGGTGCATTAAGCAACTCTTCACGCTCGGCATCCTCATACTCGGCAATCATTTTTTTACCGCCGCCCGAATAACCTGTAAGCGAAAAGCAGGAAAGGAGCAACGATTTATCAATAATTCCCTTTTCAACAAGCGGAAAAACAAGTGAGATGAATCCGCTGGCATGACATCCGGGGACTGCAATTCTTTTTGAATTTTTAATTTTTTCTTCAGCATCAGCCGAAAGCTCGGGAAAGCCGTATGCCCAAGCGCTGTTTGTTCTGTGAGCAGTTGAAGCATCGATAACTACGGTATTATCATTTTCAATTAACGATACTGCCTCAACAGCCGCCGCATCGGGAAGACACAAAAAAGCAATATCTGCTTCGTTAAGTGCCTTTTTTCTGGCGGCAGTGTCCTTACGGTTTTCCTCTGTCAGCCTTATAAGTTCAATATCCGCCCTATTTTCAAGCCTTTCGGCAATGCGAAGACCGGTAGTCCCAACACTGCCATCAATAAATACCTTTTTCATTTAAAAACTCCGTAATAAATTCAATTTGTGTTTTAACAGATTCCGGTCCTGTACTTCCGGCTGAAATACGCTTACCCACACAGGTTTCAAGCGAGATTTCACCGAACAAATCCTCATCAAACGCCGCATCAAACTCTTTGTATTTTTCAAGCGGCAAATTATCAAGCACAAAACCGTTTTTAATGCAGTAACCAACTATCTCACCCACGTGCTTATATGCGGTTCTGAAGGGCATACCCTTTTTAACAAGATAATCTGCAAGGTCGGTAGCGTTTATAAAGCCCTCTCCTGCGGCTTTGTACATATTGGCTTTATTTACCTTCATTGTTGCAACCATGGGAGCAAATATTGAAAGACACTTTTTAACGGTATCCACTGCATCAAAAATAGCTTCCTTATCCTCCTGCATATCCTTGTTGTATGCAAGCGGTAAGCCCTTTAGTGTTGTGAGCAATGCCATTAAGTCGCCGTAAACTCTGCCTGTTTTGCCCCTTATAAGCTCTGCCATATCAGAATTTTTCTTCTGCGGCATGATGCTTGAGCCTGTAGTATAGCTGTCATCAAGCTCAACAAATTTAAACTCCCAGCTTGACCACAAAATTATTTCCTCACAAAAGCGAGACAAATGCATCATAAGAATTGAGTATGCTCCGAGCAGTTCAACGCAAAAATCTCTGTCAGAAACACCGTCAATACTATTAAGGCTTATGCCGCTGAAACCTAAATGCTCGGCTTCAAAATAACGGTCAGTATCATAGGTGGTACCTGCAAGCGCACACGAGCCTATCGGACATTGTGAGAACATTCTCTTTACAGCGTCACCTATTCTTTCAAAATCACGCTTCAGCATAAAAGCATAGGTTAAAATGTGATGCGCAAAGGTGATAGGTTGTGCGCGCTGTAAATGAGTATATCCGGGCATTATAGCATCAGTATTTTCTGTTGCCTTATCCTTTATAGCCTCAATAAGCTTTAGCAAAAGCCCGCATATTTCTTCACATTCGCTTCCTAAATAAAGCCTTATATCCAAAGCCACTTGGTCATTACGGCTTCTTGCTGTGTGAAGCTTTTTACCGCTTTCACCTATTCTTTTTGTAAGCTCTGCCTCGATAAACATATGTATATCCTCGGCATCCATATTGAACTGCAGTTTACCGTTTTCAATATCCTCTAAAATGCCGCCCAGACCGTTTATAATCTCTGCCTTTTCATTTTCGGCAATTATACCCTTGTCGCCTAACATTTTTGCATGTACTATTGAGCCTATAATATCCTGCTTAAACATTCTTGAGTCAAAATGAATTGAAGAATTGAAATCATCAGCCTGCTTATCAAGAGCCTTTTCAAATCTTCCTGCCCACATTTTATCCATTAATTGTACGTTCCTTTCACCACTTAAAAACCGCTCATAGCACCGCTCTTATGAAACGGTGCTATGCAGAGTTAATTTAGATTATTTTAAGCCGTTTTTTGCTTTCATCTTTGCATAAACCTTTGTAGGAAGTCCATAAAGATTTATAAAGCCTTGTGAATCCTTCTGGTCATAAACCTCATCCTCGTCAAAGGTTGCAATTTCGGG
>JAZQKT010000091.1:0-2809 GCA_045542295.1 Acutalibacteraceae bacterium | reverse complement strand
GCTGCTGTTATCCGCGCTGCTATCAACGTTAAGAAGGCTCACGCTGACTGGAACGTTAAGCCCGAGATCATGATTCCTCTCGTAGGCGACGTTAAGGAGCTCAAGTACGTTAAGAGCGTAGTTGTTGCTACCGCTGACGCTGAGATCGCTTCTGCAGGTGTTGAGCTTGCATACGAGGTTGGTACAATGATCGAGATCCCCAGAGCTTGCCTCACAGCTGATGAGATCGCTGCTAACGCAGACTTCTTCTGCTTCGGTACAAACGACCTTACTCAGATGACTTATGGATTCTCCAGAGACGACGCAGGTAAGTTCCTTGACGCTTACTACGACACAAAGATCTTCGAGAACGATCCTTTTGCTCGTCTCGACCAGACCGGTGTTGGTAAGCTCATGAACATGGCTATCACACTCGGACGTCCTGTTAACCCCAACCTCCACGTAGGTATCTGCGGTGAGCACGGTGGTGACCCCACATCCGTTGAGTTCTGCCATGCACTCGGACTTGACTACGTATCCTGCTCTCCCTTCCGCGTACCGATCGCAAGACTTGCTGCTGCACAGGCAGCTATAAAGGAAATGAAGTAATCGGAAAAATCCGAGCGTTTCAGTTCCAATTAAATCGGAAAAATGCTGAAGATTTTATCAAAGCATTTCGCCCGAACCAGCGACTCCACTCCTTCGATGATATAACCGTTGAGGTGTGGATTTAGCTAGTAAAATCAAGCATTTAGCCCACTATCGAAGAAATTCGGTAGTGGGTTTTTTGTATATTCGCACATTTGTTATGGCTCGCTAAAATGCACCCGTAAATAGATACAGAAAGCGAGGTGCAAAAATACCGCAAAATCGGGATAGCTTTGAGTGTAGTTTTTAAAAACTATACCCGATCGGGTATAACAAAATTCATGAATCGAATAGCTTTATTTATTAAAACGCAAAGAAACGCCGCAAGACTCACCCAAGAGGAGTTTGCAGAACGTTCAGGACTTGGCTTGCGTTTCATCCGAGATTTAGAACAAGGCAAAGAAACGCTCCGTATGGATAAAGTCAACCAAGCCCTTGCGATGTTCGGTATGGAAGCCGTACCGGGGCGAAAGTGGGATGATTAAAAAGAAAAAGTTCTTACTAACTGTTGCAGTAAGAACTTTTTGGTTTAGACATCTAACATTGACGCATCCAAACTCTCTAAACTATAGACATCAGGTTTTCTAGTTTTGATTTCAATACTATCGACTTTTACAATGTCGGAGGATTGTACGCTACAAACCTCTGGATCAAACAAGACAACATTAATTCCGCCTTGTCGCAGTGAACTGTTAAATCTTAAACCATCAAAACCAAGATTTTTAATTTCTTCGCTTATATATTGTGTTGGTAAATATTGAATAGCTTCTCCGGTGTTTGGGACGGAAAAGTTATGTCCAATAGCATCATATAAACTGGGTGTATCATAATCAGGATTTTTATGTTTTTCGGGTAGGTTAAGCGTAAGATCATAGATCTTCAAAGGTTTCTTGGTTATAAATTTTGCGACGCTTACTTCTTGTCCTATCGTGGGATGAACTTCATAAACGGGAGTTTGCTCATCTTCGCATAAGTATAAATATCTAATACATTCAGGGTTAGCTCTTCCTGCCGGTGTCTTTTCCTTGGGTGGAGGACCTGATTGTTTTCTATCATATCCTTTGAATTTTTTCCTTTTCCATTTGCTATAAGCATTTTGTATATAAGCAAAGCCAGCCTTAGGATCAGCGGCAATAATAATAGGCAAAACCTGTGAAGCATTTAAGTTTAATTTAGGAACACTAGTTGAGTCCGTAGAACTTATTTCTTTGGGAACTACATATCCTTTAACAAAACTTTCCATGACATCCTCGTTAAAAATTCTTGCTCTGTATAATATTTTTCCTGCAGGCATTATATGCGTGGCAAACTCTGCTTTACTACGCAACGCCTCAATGATACTGCTATCAGATGAGAAGCGGTTCTTATAAAACAAACTCTTACTGAATTTTTCCCATTCCTTATTCGCTTTGTTTTTAGCCTCGCTATAAAACATAAATAAAATCATTTTATAAAACGCATCGCTTTTTGCTAACTCTTTTAAGTCCCCGCTTTTAGGCAATAAGTCCATATTGATCCTCCGAAATTTATTTGGTTTATTATATCACGAATCCGCAAAAAACTCAACGAACACATATAAGTCTAATGATAAATGTGCGATTTTGAAATTCGTATAATCGCAGTTTGTTTTTCCTTTTGCTAAACTTTAGGCATAAGGAGGTGCTGACTATGGCACGGTTTATAGAAGAATTTTATTACGGAAATATCGATCCGCAGGCACGAAGTACCAAGCAAAATAAGACGGTACAAAAGCAAATGGAAGTGTTGATGAAGACCGAAGATCTGCTCACGAACGCTCTGACCGACGAGCCGAAGAAATGGTTTTTGGACTTCTCAAATGCGTGGAGCATTGTCAACGGCGAATCAAATCTTGACAGTTTTATTATGGGTTTTCGTCTCGGCGCCAACTTTGCTTACGATGCTTTTATCTCAACCGAAACACCCTTCGAGGACTTGTTAAAGGAATAAAATCAATTACAAAAGCACAGCAGATAGAATGAAAACTCTGTCCGCTGTGCTTCTTTTTTGTTCAGGAGAAAATATCTGTATTATCTTAGCGAGCAGACTGTTTATGGATACACTTCCGTAAAACGCTCGCTCGCCAAATGATTGCATCATCTTAGCGAGCAGACCGTTTGTACTCCTGTAGTCGCAAAACAGTACTCGTTAGGGACACCCTAAT
>JAZQKT010000090.1:0-19913 GCA_045542295.1 Acutalibacteraceae bacterium | reverse complement strand
ATAAATTCGCAAAGTATCGCTCGACATAATGCTCTGTACTGCTTCAGCCGCAGGCTTGGAGGTCGAAGCCGCAACGATTGAAGTAGGTATATTTCGTGCTACTTCTTCGGCGTGAGAAGGCCCTGTAAGGGCAACAACAGGAATATCGGGTAAGGCTTCGGACACAACCTCGGACAGTCTTCTTAAGGTAACAGCCTCAAAGCCTTTTGAAACATTAACTATTATCTTTAAATCGTTTGCAAAACATTTAAGCTTTTGGGCAACATCTGTTACCGCTATGGAAGGGGTTGCAATTATAGTAATATTATCGCCCTTCACTACTGATAAATCGGTGGTGATTTTAATACCCTCGGGCAAATAAATGTCCTTTAAAAGCTTTTCGTTTGTTCGGGTCAATAAAAGAGAGTTTACCTCTTTTTCAAAGGGTGACCAAATTGTAACATCACAACCGTTATTAAAGGCTGAAATAGCAAGAGCCATACCCCATCCGCCTGCACCGAGAACAGTAATCTTTGCCATTATTTTTTCACCTTACCTTTACTACCAACCTTTGATTCTGTGCCTGCAAGCAAGCGCTTAATATTGGTATAATGCTTTCCTATAACAATAGCACCCATAATAACCGCAAAAACCGCTTGAGGCAGAACAGAGGCTGATTCATTGTAAAATACTATAGAAAGAACTACAACCGTCAAAGAGGCAATAATAGAAGCCAATGAAACATATTTTGAAAGAAATGTGACCAATGTGAAAACGATAAGTCCCGAAATAATGGCTATAGGACAGCAAACCGCAAAAATACCGACACTTGTAGCCACTCCTTTACCACCCTTAAACTGGAAGAAAATAGGAAAAACGTGGCCTAAAATACAGGCAGTACCGCAAATATATGCGCCGTAAATCGGGGCAGCCCATAACTCATTAATGGTTTTAAGAATGTATTCAAATATTAAATAACCCATACCGCTTGCAACAAATCCTTTAAGAGCATCACAAACAAAGGTGAGCGCACCGGGCAAAAATCCCGCATTACGCATAACATTAGTTGCTCCGGCATTGCCACTACCCATACTTCTAACGTCTTTTTTCATAAAAACATTGCTGAAAATTACAGCAAAGTTTATACTGCCTATTAAATAGGCGGCAATCACGGTTATAACAGCAGTAATAATCATACTACTTATCTCCCCTTTCACGTATTACAAATCTAACAGGCGTACCTTCTAGACCAAAGGTTGAACGAATTTGATTTTCAAGATAACGCTGATATGAGAAATGGAAAAGCTCTGCCCTGTTGCAAAAACAAACAAATGTGGGCGGTTTTGTTGAAGCCTGTGTCATATAATAAATTTTAAGTCTCTTGCCCTTATCTGTCGGGGGCTGTACACGTGCAGTGGCATCAGCCAAAATATCATTCAGCATACCTGTAGAAATACGCATTGTGTTCTGCTCATGGACATATTTTATAAGCTCAAAAAGTCTTTCAACACGCTGTCCTGTTTTAGCAGAAATAAAAAGTATCGGCGCATACGACATAAATGAAAAATCCTTCATCAGCTTCTTTCTGTAGCTGTCCATAGTTGTGCCGTCCTTCTCAACGGCGTCCCATTTATTAACCGCAATAATGCACGCCTTGCCTTCATCAAGCGCTAAACCTGCAACCTTTGAATCCTGCTCGGTAAAGCCGTCAACACCGTCAATCATTATAACACAAACATCAGCACGTTCAATTGCCATATTTGCACGCAAAACACTGTATTTTTCGATTTTATCCTCAACCTTTGACTTACGTCTCAAGCCGGCAGTATCAATAAAATTATATTTAACACCGTTTTTATCTATTCTTGTGTCAATCGCATCTCTTGTAGTGCCTGCAATATTTGATACTATAGAGCGCTCCTCACCTGCAATATTGTTTATAAGTGAGGATTTACCGGCATTAGGCTTGCCGATAACGGCAACATTGATAATATCCTCTTCCTCGTCCTCAAAATCTTCTATGGGGATATTTTCTATAACCGCATCCAGCAAATCACCCGTACCCGTACCGTGAACAGAGGAAACCGCAATCGGCTCACCTATTCCCAAATTGTAGAACTCATAAAATTCTGCAGGCGTATCTCCTATTTTATCACACTTATTAACACAAAGCACAATCGGCTTACCGCTTTTTCTCAACATTGCGGCAACCTCTTCATCGGCAGCAGTAACACCCGACCTTATATCGGTAACAAAGATAATTACCGACGCAGTATCAATAGCAAGCTGTGCTTGGGCACGCATACTGCTCAAAATCACATCATCGGTTTTAGGCTCAATACCGCCGGTATCAACAAGCATAAGCCGCCTTCCGAGCCATTCAGCATCACCGTAAATACGGTCGCGTGTGACACCCGGAGTATCATCAACAATTGAAAGCCGTTTACCGATTATTTTATTAAAAAGTGTAGATTTACCAACATTAGGTCTGCCCACAACAGCAACAACAGGTCTTGACATAATCAGTCCGTCAATCCTTTCCCAAAATTTTATCAATAAGCTGATAGCCGTCATTATCAACCGCTTTGACGGTAACCTTTAACCTCTCGGCTAATTCATCAACAGTTATACTGTCAAGAAACATATCGCCAGCATCTCGCAGCATTACCGAAGGTATAAGCAATTCCTCGCCCAAAGCTTTATTCTTTAATTGATCAATAATATCGGTTGCGGTAACAAGTCCTGCAACCGTAATCTCACCACCGAAAAAATTGTTTTTAACAGCAATAACATTACATACTAAATTATCCCATTTTTTTGTGCATTTGTCAACAATTTGTGTAATAAAAGGATAAGCCGCTTCACCGGTAGCTATTGTAATTATGCGCTTACTATTTAATTTATAATCACAGTCATTGATAGCATTTTCAGCTTCATCAAGTAAAAGCGGTACCAAGCCGACACCGTTTTCAAGCTGTAAAAAATCACCGTAAAAGCCGGCATTCGGTAATTCTCTGTCTGCTAAAATATAAAATTCATCCGCACCGTATACCCTGCGCTCACCATATTCTTGGAGACACTGTTCAGCAAAGCTATCTATTATATCAAGAACAGCCCCTGCACCGCCTTTGTCAAACGGTTTAAGGTTTTGAAGTCCCTCTCTGTGTCCTGTAAGACCCACCGGCACTGCCGCAATACATTCGGCATTTTTAAGAGAGGTTAAGTCGCTTAAGGTGCGTTTCAGTTCTTCACCGTCATTAACACCGGGCACTAACACCATTTGGCAGTTGATTTTTATACCTGCTTCATCAAAGCGTTTCATTATATCAAGAGCCTTACCTGCGTTTTTATTGTTCATCATCTTAACACGCAGTTCAGGATTTGTGGTATGAACAGAAATATTAATAGGACTTATGTGCATATTAATTATCCGTTCAATTTCATGCTCGGTAATGTTGGTAAGTGTTATATAATTACCAAACAAGAAAGAAAGACGTGAGTCATCATCCTTGAAATAGAGTGTTTTTCTAAGTCCCTTTGGAAGCTGATCTATAAAACAAAAGATACACTTATTTTTGCAAGAACGTTTTTCATCCATCAAATAGGTGTCAAAACAAAGTCCAAGCTCGTCATCCTCATTCTTTTTAATTTTAGCCTTTTTAAGCTTTCCCTTTGCGTTTATATATTCAACCGTTAAAATGCTGTTATTTTGATAAAAACGGTAGTCCAGCACATCTATAATACTGTTACCGTCAATGCTTACCAAAGTATCTCCTGCTTTGATTCTTTTCTTATGGGCAGGACTTCCCTTAATTACAGATTCAATTATAACAGACATAGCTATTACACCTCTTTAAAAAAGCTAAAAAAATAAGAGGAGGATTGCTCCTCCTCTAACCATTGAGATTATTCTCCAACCTTGATAACCTCACGGCCGTTGTACTGACCGCAAGCCGCACAAATTCTGTGGGGGCGCTTATATGCACCACAGCTACACTTAACCAGAGTAGGAGCAGTAAGCTTCCATACGTTATTTCTTCTCTTATCTCTTCTTGCTTTAGAAGTTTTTCTCTTCGGTACTGCCATTTTTCGGCACCTCCTTAAGTTATTATCTTATTAATTATTAAGTAAATCAGCAAGTGCGGCAAGCCGAGGGTCTATCTCCTTCTCGGGGCAATCGCATTTGCCATCATTCAGGTTTTTACCGCATTTTGAACAAATACCCTTGCAATCCTCTTTACACAAATGCTTCATAGGAAAGCTTAACAGCACCTCGGTATAAACAAGCTCGTCCAAGTCAAGCTTCATATCGGGCACCAAGAGTATAGTATCACTTTCCTCACCCTCAATAGATGCGGCAAGTGATTTATCTACAGTAACAGAACGCTTATCAAGCGAAGCTGTACCGCAGCGGTCACACGGGGCTTCAAAATCATAAGAAATTGTAGCCAACAACCTTACGAGACTTGCACCGTTGGAAACTTCACCCTTAATACGGACAGGTGTTTTGAGCGGATATTCACCCATGTATTCAAGTGAACTTAAATCCAACGAATAATCAAGCGGCAAAGATGAATTATCATTGACAAAAATTCGTTTTAAATCAATAATCATACTTTCACCTCTAATGTCACAATGACTATTATATCGATTTTGCACTAATTTGTCAAGGTTTTTTAATGCAAAAAACTATATTTTTTAAATAATTTTTACAAGCTTTGCAAAGGCGGCTCAAAGAAAAACAGGTAAATAGGTATTATTGGGGCTTAACCCCACAAAAATACAGTTAGGCGGATGTAAAACATCCGCCCATTTAATTATATTTAATTATATAGCTCTTACTTTAATTACACCGTCAATAGCTGCAATTTCCTTAGCTACTGTATCAATATCAGCCGCACCGGTATCAAGCATTGTATAAGCATAGTCACCACGAGATTTATTAAGCATATTCTCAATATTTACGCCGTCATCAGCAAAAATACCTGCAATAGCGGTAATCATATTGGGGATATTCTTGTGAATTACACAAATACGATGCTCTCCGCTTCTAGGCATTGTAACCTCGGGAAGATTTACAGAGTTAACAATATTACCGTTCTCAATATAGTCAACAAGCTCTTTAGCTGCCATAGAAGCACAGTTGTCTTCGGATTCGGGAGTTGAAGCTCCAAGATGAGGAATAGCAATCACACCGTCAACATCAAGCACTTCCTCGGTTGGGAAATCGGTTACATAAGCCGCAACCTTTCCGGACTCTAAAGCTGCTTTAATATCATCGCTATTCACAAGTCCTGCACGTGAGTAATTAAGAATTCTAACGCCATCCTTACATTTTGCAATAGTATCGGCATTTATAAGATTCTTTGTGCTGTCTGTAAGCGGAACGTGAATTGTAATGTAATCGCACTTGGCAAAAATCTCATTTATATCATTAATATAAACTGCATTATGATTAAGATTCCAAGCAGATTTAACCGAAAGATACGGGTCATAACCGTAAACGGTCATACCAAGGTGATTAGCGGCATTTGCAACCATAACACCAATAGCACCAAGACCGATAACGCCCAAAGCCTTGCCCTTGATTTCGGGACCGCCAAATGCGCCCTTACCTTTTTCAACAAGCTTTGCTACGGCATCGCCCTCACCCTTTAAGGTTTTAGCCCACTCAATACCCGAAATTACTCGGCGTGAAGAAATCAAAAGACCTGCAATTACAAGCTCCTTAACAGCGTTTGCATTAGCACCGGGAGTGTTGAACACAACTATTCCCTGCTCACTGCACTTTTCAATCGGGATATTGTTTGTTCCTGCACCTGCACGAGCAATAGCCTTTAAGCTTTCGGGGAAAACCTCATCGTGTAAAGCGGCAGAACGAACTATTGCACCGTCAGCATTTTCAACCTCTTCGCCGATAGTGTATTTATCATCAAATACCTCAAGACCGCTTTTTGAAATCTTATTGTAGGTTTTAATCTTAAACATTATGAATTCTCCTCCTCAAACTTCTTCATAAACGCTACAAGCTTTTCAACACCCTCAATAGGCATTGCATTGTAAATAGAGGCTCTCATACCGCCAACACTTCTGTGACCCTTAAGGTTGTAGAAACCTGCTGCCTTTGATTCTTTAACAAATTTTGCATCAAGCTCTTCATCACCGGTAACAAAAGGTACGTTCATAAGTGAACGGTCCTCGGGAACAACAGTACCCTTAAACATCTTGCTGTTATCAAGGAAATCGTAAAGGATTTTGGCCTTCTTTTCGTTGTAAGCCTTCATAGCCTCAAGTCCGCCCATTTTCTTGATCCACTTTAAAGTAAGACCTGCAATATAAATTGAGTAGCAAGGCGGTGTGTTAAACATTGAGCCGTTTTCACTGTGAGTGTCATACCTGAGCATGGTAGGAGTGATATCCATAGCATTGCCGATTAAATCCTTGCGGATAATAACAATAGTAACACCTGCAGGAGCAACATTCTTTTGTGCACCGGCATAAAGCATACCGAATTTTGAAACATCAACAGGCTCTGATAAAATACAGCTTGAAATATCGGCGATAAGCGGAACGTCACCTGTTTCGGGTAATGTATTATATTTAGTACCGTAAATGGTGTTATTCATACAAATATGAACAAAGTCAGCATCGGGGTCAAAGTCTGCAGCAGTGGTCTTGGGAATATAGCTGAAAGTCTTATCCTTTGAAGATGCAACCTCGCGTGCGGCACCGTAACGTGCGGCCTCTTTATAAGCTTTGGTAGCCCACTGACCTGTTACAATAAAATCTGCCTTCTTATTTTTATTCATAAGATTGAGGGGTATCATTGCAAACTGTGTAGAAGCACCGCCCTGTAAGAAAAGAACCTCATAATTATCGGGGATATTCATAACTTCTCTGAGGTTAGCTTCTGTCTCATCAAAAATTGCTTGGTATTCCTTTGAACGGTGGGACATCTCCATTACCGATTGTCCGCTTTCACCAAACTCTAACATTTCTGCAGCAGCAGTCTTAAGAACTTCTTCAGGAAGCATAGAAGGACCTGCGCTGAAATTGTATACTCTTGCCATATTTTTTTCCTCCAAAATTTAACGGCATTACCGTTTTTTTATAATATGTACTACATTATATTCTATAACTTGCGCTTTGTCAATAGGTTTGTTAAAAATATAACAAAGATTTTTAATTTTTTTCTTTTTTCTTCGAAAACTTCGTTAATTATTTAACAATATCTCTTAAAATCAGACCGCCTTTAAGCTTTAAGGCGGTCAATCTTTTTTTACAGTGTATACTTCATATAAATTTGACCGTTTTCAAGATTCTTCCAAAAGAAGCTGTCGTTTTCAAAAATCATATAGCTGTGCGGAGAATCTTCTTTTGGTATTGAAACCGAGCCCGAGTTCATATAAATATAATCTTCATATTGAGTGCATTTAGGTACATGGGTATGCCCGTTAAGCAATATATCTCCTTTTGCTAAAGGCGGCAAGGAATTTGGGTTAAACCTATGACCGTGAGTTGCGTACAAAGCCCTATTCCCCACGCTAATCACCGCATAATCAGCTAAAATCGGAAAGTCTAAAACCATTTGGTCAACCTCTGTATCACAGTTGCCCCTTACACAAAGCAACCTTTCCTTCAAAGGATTAAGCAAATCTATTACGCGTTTAGGCTCATAATCCTTTGGCAAATCATTGCGCGGTCCGTGATATAAAATATCACCCAATATAATAATTTTATCTGCCTTTTCCTTTTTCACAGCCTCAACCAAAAGCTTACAGTAATACGCCGAGCCATGAATATCCGATGCAATTAAAAACTTCATTAATTTTTGTCTCCCACTAAAACCTTTTCAATTTTTCCGATAATCATATAGTGATAATCCTTATCGGGATACCATCTTAAAGGCTCTTTATCGGTAAAGCTTTCTTCCGTAAGCTTTCCAATATACTGCTTTTTACAAACAAGCACAAGCCTTGCTTCATTAAAATAAACAGTGTCGTTTTCAAAAACAGGCGTTAACCCAGAAAGCTCGGTTTTGTTAACATCTCTACCTGATTTTGAACCGCAAATTTTATGTATATCCTTATTATCTCCGTAGAAGCTCAAGGTAAAATAATCCTTTTTGTCAACAAATTCCATTGTATAGCGTTGCGGTCTTATCATAGCAATTACGCTGTCATTCCCCCACATTTCGCCTGCAAAGCCCCAAGAAGCAGTCATCATATTATATCCGCTCTTATCCCCTGCAGATATAAGCATCCATTCCTCGGCAATCGCCTTTATAAGGTTAGTATCAATCTCTTTAGCACTAATTTCTTTAAACATAACATCACCCACTAATTATTGTTTAATTTTCTGTAAAGTGCGGCAATTTCCGCCCTCAAGGCCGCATTGGTCTCACTTGTAAGCTTTGGATCACTTTCCAGCAAAAGCTCAACCTCTTTGCCTGCTTTATTCAGAACATCACGGTCAGCAAATAAATCGGCAATTTTCATATCCGGCAGACCATGCTGACGCGAACCCAAAAAGTCACCCGGGCCCCTAAGCTCTAAATCGGCATCGGCAATTTTAAAACCGTCAGATGTATTTTTAATAACGTTTAAACGCCTTTGCGTATCCTCCGACTTATTATCAGAAATCAGTATACAGTCCGACTTATACTCTCCTCTGCCGATTCTTCCCCTTAACTGGTGAAGCTGTGAAAGTCCGAAACGCTCGGCATTTTCAATTACCATAATAACCGCATTAGGTACATCAATGCCAACCTCGATAACGGTTGTTGCAATTAGCAACTGTATTTCACCGTCTTTAAACTGCCGCATAACCTTTTCTTTTTCTTTTGAATTCATTTTACCGTGTAAAAGTCCCAAAGAATAGTCGGCAAATTCACCTGTTCTCAATTCTTCATAATATTCAACCGCCGGGGTAATATCAAGCGTTTCGTTTTCCTCAACCAAGGGGCAAACTATATATCCCTGTCGGCCGTTGTTTAAAAATTTCTTTATATAATTGTATATTCTTTTTCTAAAAGAGGTATCAACAAAATATGTGTCAATCTTCTGTCTGCCTTTGGGATACTCGTCTATTATACTGATATCAAGGTCGCCGTAAAGGATAAGACCAAGCGTTCGCGGGATCGGTGTTGCCGACATAACAAGTGTATGCGGATTTTCACCCTTTGATGAAAGCTTTCCTCGTTGTGCAACGCCAAAGCGATGCTGCTCATCAGTGATGACCAACCCCAAATTTTTAAATTCAACATCATCGCTTATAAGTGCGTGTGTGCCGATAATAACGTCAATTTCACCCTTTTCAAGCGCAGTTTTAATAAGTGTTTTTTGTTTTTTAGTAGTAGCACCCGTCAAAAGTCCGCACCTGACTCCCGAATTTTCCATAAAGGAGATAAGTGTTTTATAATGCTGTTCGGCAAGAATTTCTGTAGGCGCCATCAAGGCTGACTGAAAACCGTTTTTTGCCGCAACAAAGCAAAGTGCCGCACAAACGGCGGTTTTGCCGCTTCCAACATCACCCTGAACCAATCTGTTCATAGGTCTTCCCGAACTCATATCTAGTATACATTCTTCGGTTACACGAATTTGTGCAGAGGTAAGACTAAAGGGCAATAACCTTTTAAAATCATCGAAACAATTATTTGAAATTTTACATCCCGCTTTGCCGCGTGAACGTTTTTTAAGAAAAGTTAGTCCGGCTTGTAAAATAAATAATTCCTCAAAAACAAGGCGTTTTTTTGCTCTTTCAAGCAGTTCCTCGGTTTTAGGAAAATGAATATTAAAAAGTGCGGTTTTTAAATCACAAAGTTCATTTCTTTCACGCACCTCTAACGGCAAGGTTTCGGGCAGTTCCAAAGAATTCAGAGCAGTTTTGACCAACTTTTCAATAGTCTTTGATGACAAATTCTTATTTGCCGAATATATAGGCTCAATACCGTTGTAGCCCGCCTCCATTATTATGGGTGACGAAAATTGACTCATATAAAAATTGCCGCCAAGCTTTCCGTAAAAAAGGTATTCCCGTCCCTGCCTTAACTTATCAGCAAGGAATTTTTGATTAAACAGTACAACCTCGGCTTTAGCGCTCGTATCTTCAATCAAAAATCTGTAGATTGACATTCCTCTTCGTTTTTGCTGTTCCTCAATAGGAGATACAATTTTAGCCTTTACACAATTGTTCTCAAAAAACGAGCAGTCGGCAATTGGTGTGATTTTAGTCCAATCAAGGTAGGCTCTCGGATAAAAACGCAAAAGGGCACCGACAGTATCGATGCCCTTATTCTTCAGAATAACAGCTCTTTTTTCACCAACACCCTTTAAATACTGAATATCAGTGGTAGCCGTTATCATTTTTTACACCTCATTCAACAGAAATAATGTAATAGTAAATTGGTTGACCGCCGTTAATAAAGGTGATTTCAGCTTTAGAACCGAATTTCTCCTGAATTTGCGCCTCAATTTTAGAAGCCTGTTCTTCAGTAACATCCTCACCGCGAATAACGGTAATAAACTCACTGTCTTTTTTAACCATTTGCTTTACAAGCTTTAAAACTGTCTTTGAAAGGTCAGTGTCAACAAAGGAAATTTTACCGCCAAGTAAAGCCATTAATTCACCTTTTTTGATATTATGACCGTCAAAATTTGAATCTCTTGCGGCAAATGTAATTTGACCGGTAGCAATGCGTTCTGCAGCTTTTTCCATTTCAATTGCATTAGAATCGTCCGAAGCATCGGGGTCAAAATTAAGCATAGCGGTAATTCCTTGCGGAATTGTGCGTGTGTGTAGCACAATAACCTTGCGAGTGCTTATGGGTATTGCCTGCTCTGCCGCCATAATGATATTTTTATTGTTTGGAAGAACAAAAACGGTTTCAGCAGGGGTAGACTCAATAGCCTTTAAAATGTTATCTGTGCTGGGGTTCATGGTTTGACCGCCGCTCACAATCGTATCAACGCCCAAATCACGGAAAAGCTCTGCAAGACCGTCACCCGCACAAACCGATACAAAACCAACCGGCTTTGTAGGCTCTACAGGAGTAAAGGTTTCGGTTCTGTCCGCACTCTTTGCAGGTTTTTTCTTTGCGTTTTCCGCATCGTGTTTAGCGCGTTCATGCTGATCACGCATATTCTCAATCTTCAAATGCACAAGTGAGCCAAAGGTAAGCGCATTTTCAATAGCATTACCCGGATGGTCTGTATGAACGTGAACCTTAATGATTTCCTCATCATCAACCACAACAACACAGTCACCAATGGTTTCAAGGAAAAGTCTTAATTCGTTAGGCTCCTTACCGCACTCGGGGTCACGGTTAACAATAAATTCGGTACAATAGGTAAATGTGATTTCGCCCTCAAATTCGCCTGCGGCATTTCGTGAAGACTCCTCTTCCTCTTGTGGCTCGGCGGCAACGCCGTTTGATTCTATCATAACGCCATCACGCATAACCGAAAGCATACCCTTTAAAATCAACACAAAACCAAAGCCTCCGGCATCAACAACACCGGCCTTTTTAAGCTGTGGTAACAGCTCGGGAGTTTGAGCAAGAGCAATTTCGGCACCCTCAATAGCAGCTTCAAATACTCCTAACTCATCCTTGCCGTTCTTCAAAGCCTTTTCAGCATACTCCGAAGCCACACGTGCAACGGTAAGAATAGTACCCTCTGTAGGCTTCATAACAGCCTTATATGCTGCCTCAACACCAAGCTTAAATGCACTTGCAATATTTTCGGGGGTCATAAATTCATCCTGACCTATACCCTTTGCAAAACCTCTGAAAAGCAAGGAAGTGATAACACCCGAGTTGCCTCTTGCTCCTCTTAATAATGCAGAAGCATTAACCGATGCTATTTTTCCTGCGGTTTCACCGCTTAATTTTTCAAGCTCACGTGCACTGTTGCCAAGTGTCATAGACATATTTGTGCCGGTATCGCCGTCAGGTACAGGGAAAACGTTTAAATCGTCAACCTGTTTTCTGTTGTTTGCCAAATTATTTGTTGCGGAAATTATCGCATCGCGCAATATATCACCGTTAATCAATTATAACACTCCTTTGGGTCGACTATTCTTTTATACCGTCGATCTTAACAATAACTTTTTCAACTGTAATTCCTGTGTTTTGTTTAACAATATACTTTACCTTCTCGGTAATACTTGCCGCAATGGCATTGATATTCATACCATAAATAACCATAATATGAAGTTCAACCTTAATACCGTCAGTATCGCCAAAAACCCTTATACCGGTTTCAACGGGCTCATTCTTTTGGAATTTACCAACAATCCTTTGCTTACTGCCGCTGGCAACCATTCCTGCAACACCAAAGCAGGAAGTGACTTCATGGCCGATAAGCTTTGAGAGATATCCTTCAGATATGTCTATTTTTCCAAGTCTTGTTTCATAAGCTATCATAAAACATCCTCCAGTTTTAAGTGGACCTGATATACAGGCGACCACATTAATTATTGTAAATATATGATTCTATTGAAAAATAAATATCACTCTCCGAAGAGCCATAAACATTTTCAATTTTATCATTGTAAAAAAGTACCCCCGACCTGTAGCAAATCGGTATAAAGGGCATTTCACTCTGCAAAACCGAAGCAATATCGGTTATGTTATTTTCGCCGTTATAGAAACCCGAAACAACCTCACCAGGCGTTTTGCTTACGGCAACCACACCATCCAATTGGTTTGAGCCATCATTTTGTGGCTTGCTTTGATTTGGAATTTTATCGGTTCCATCCTCTTCCGTTTTGGGCTTTAAGAGTCCGTAAGCGGCGGAGCCACCCTCTGTCACCATAGAAGAAATGTCCATATTCTCGGTTAGCTTAATTTCACCTATATAGAGTTGGAAATCACCGTCAACCAAAGCCTGCAAATATTGAGCATAGGTTTTTTCAACAATTGTAACTTGAATACCGTAGCCAAGCAATTGCTCCGCTACAAGCTGTGCCACAGCAACCTTTGTACGGTTTTCGGAGTTAACAAGTAAGCTGAATTTAAGCGGAATTCCGTTGGCATTGACACGCAAATTCTTATTATCTAACTTATTATACCCTATTTTTTCTAAATTCTCAATAGTTATTTCAGATTTTGCTTCAATTTGTATATTTTGAACCGATTTAACTGCCTCCCATTTCGGATGAAAGAAACCGGTTGCGGGCAAAGCGTTGTTATAATAAATGTTCTGACAGATTTTACTGCGGTCAATTCCCGAAGAAAGGGACTGTCTTAATGCATTTTCATTAAGCGGCGCAACATTTTGATTAACACCTATATAAACAAGGTTATTTAAGCTGATTTCATGCTTTTTACCGCTCATTCGGAGAATTGTGCCGTCGATAATATCGTTATAGTAAATATCTGCTGCACCTATCTGTGCATAATGCGCCACAGATTCGGTATCGGGTGCGTTTATAAGTTTTATTTCTTTAATGGAACTGTGACCGCCGTGGAAATTTTCATTTATAATCAATCCCTCATGCTCGGCATTCACCTTATATCTTCCGCTTCCTACAGGCGGCTGTAAAACACTGTCAGAATCAGTGACTTTGTCACTGCCTGCTTTAATTATAGGGAAATTTAAAATATTTGCAACATAAGGGTCAGCCTTTAAAAGCTTGAAAACCACTGTTGCCGAATCAGCCGCCGAAGCACCCGTAATTACATAAAGCTTCGAAGCATAAGAGGTTTGGGAGCTTTTTGCAAGATTGTAAGAATAAACCACATCATCAGCAGTAATAACGCTTCCGTCAGAAAACTTGTAGCCATTTATTTTAACAGTGCAGGTCAAAGCATTGGTCTTAACCTCGCTTGCAATGCAGTTAATAGGATTAAAGTTATTATCAAGCTTTATAAGGGGTTCGTATATAAGCTGGCAAAGTTGTCTGTTAATCGCCGTTTTAACCGCATAAGGATTAAAAGTGTCTGACATTGAGTAAAGCAAGGTTATATAATCTCTTTTAACCTGATCCTCCTCAACTGCAGAAATTTCCGAAGAGCTGTCATCAGTTTTTTTATTACAGCCACAAAGACTCAATATAAGAAAGGCTGCCAAAATCAGCGCCACTAATCTTTTAAAATTCATTCTAAACTCCGTTAAATCTTGATTCTTTCAACCAAAACAGTTTTTTTAGTGCTTATATCAATCTCAAAAATACAGCCGCAAAGCTGTGCTTCGCCGGTTGCAAATTCGAATTTAGACATATCATTATTTCTTAACCGATTTATAATTATCTCACTCTTAACACCCAAAACAGAATTTTTGGGACCCGTCATACCAAGATCGGTAATATAGCCCGTCCCATTAGCCAAAATCTGTTCATCTGCGGTTTGAACATGGGTGTGAGTACCGAAAACCGCAGAAGCCTTACCGTCAAGATAAAGCCCCATTGATATTTTTTCACTTGTGGCCTCGGCGTGAAAATCGACAATAATTACATCAGCACCGTCATTCAAAGCACGTTCAAGAAGTAAATCCGCACAAAGAAAAGGATTATCGACACCCGATTTTTCAAGATATATTTTTCCCAAAAGATTTATACCCGCCAGCTTGTATCTTCCAAAATCAGCAAGGCAATAACCGCTTCCGTATATGGCATCAGGTAAATTGTGCGGTCTTAATACAAATTCATTTTGGTCCAAATACTCATAAACCTCTTTGCGCCTTAAGGAATGATTGCCACCCGTAATAATATCTGCCCCACAGGCAAATAAATACTCCGCACTTTCCTTGGTAATGCCGTTACCCTCTGCAGAATTTTCGCCATTGATAATAACAACATCTATCTTTTTTTCTTTTTTTAATTGCGGCAATATCTTACGCACATAATCGCAACCAACATTTCCGCAAATATCACCAACAGCCAAAAGTCGCATATAATCCTCCATAATAACTACATATAATAATTATATATGTAGAGGACGATAATGTCAAACAACTTTTTTTCCAAACCCAAATTTTCTAAAATTTTACTTGTAAATTTTTGCTGTTATGATATACTATAGTTAAATAAGGGAGTAGTCGGCACAAATGTGCGATGGTTGTCAACATCATGGATTTTTTCCTGGCATCATCCAAAGCGGCGAGACTTATCTGCAGCAAGCGGTGAGTCTTGCCGCTTTTTAAAACAATTTTTTAAGG
Source organism: Acutalibacteraceae bacterium (assembly GCA_045542295.1). Taxonomy (GTDB): domain Bacteria; phylum Bacillota; class Clostridia; order Oscillospirales; family Acutalibacteraceae; genus UBA737. The sequence goes on along the minus strand of JAZQKT010000090.1, from coordinate 4,776 downwards.
AGGATTTTCGCAAATGTCACTTTATGCGAAACCAAAAGACGAAGTACTAAAAGCTTTGGGAACAAGTACTGAAACAGGACTTGAAGCCTCAAAAATCGCCGAGCTTCAAAAAAAGTTTGGCGAAAACCGATTAAAGGAAAAGAAGAAAAAAAGCAACTTCCAGAGATTTTTAGACCAATTTAAGGATGTAATGATTGTAATTCTTATAATTGCGGCTATTGTTTCTTTTGTGATTGCTTGTATCCAGGGTCATCCAAAGGAGTTTTTCGAGCCTGCACTCATATTACTTATTGTTGTGCTTAACGCAATCATAGGTGTGTTACAGGAAAGCCGTGCAGAAAAAGCTCTTGACGCACTAAAAAATATGTCCGCCCCGCACGCTCGTGTTTTGCGAGACGGCGAGGAAAAAATTATTGATGCCGCGGAATTGGTGCCGGGCGATATCATAAGGCTTGAAGCCGGTGATTTTGTTCCTGCCGATGCAAGATTAATTCAAAGCTCTGCCCTCAAAAGTGAGGAATCCGCCCTTACCGGTGAATCTGTCCCTTCAGAAAAAAATGCCGAAGCCGAGGTGCCTGAAAACGCACCGTTAGGTGACAGGACAAATATGGTTTTTTCGGGTTGCAGTATCACCTACGGTACGGCAGTTGCAGTTGTAACAGCTACCGGTATGGACACCGAAATGGGTAAAATCGCGAACCTTCTCAACAACGAAGCCGAAAGCCACACTCCCCTGCAAAATAAGCTGGCACAGCTTGGCAAGTATTTGGGCTTTTTGGCGCTTGCCGCCTGCGCTGTTATTTTTATTGTAGGTCTTATTAATAAAATTCCTACTATGGAAATATTTATGACCTCGGTTTCATTGGCGGTATCTGCCATCCCTGAGGGACTGCCGGCAATAGTAACGGTTGTGCTTTCAATCGGCGTTCAAAGAATGGTTAAACGCAATGCGCTGATACGTCGTCTGCCCGCTGTTGAAACTCTCGGCAGTGCATCAATTATCTGTTCAGACAAAACCGGAACGCTTACCCAAAACCGTATGACACTTGTCAAGGCATTCCTTGATGGTGATGATGATATAATTGATATAGATGTTAAAAACAAAGAAAAGCTGGAAATGCTCCTTAAATACGGTACGCTTTGTTGTGACGGCTCGGTAATTTTTGAAGGCGGTAAAGAGCAACACATCGGAGACCCAACCGAAACCGCTATAGTTTTAGCCGCACACAAGCTCGGACTTGAAAAGGATAAGCTTAACAGCCTATATCCCCGCCTTAAAGAGTTGCCCTTTGACTCTGACCGCAAGCTTATGAGTACGGTAAACCAAATTGACGGTAAATATGTGGTTATTGTAAAAGGCGCCTTTGATATGATGGCAGAGCGTTTAAGCTCCGGCGATTCGGAAAAGGCAAAGCTTATAACCGAAAAAATAAGTGAAAACGCCTTACGTGTTTTAGCTGTTGGTTATAAAATAATTGATAGTGTGCCCGAAAATCCGACAAGTGAAGAGCTCGAAAACGGACTCACACTGTTAGGTCTTGTAGGTATGATAGACCCGCCCCGAAAAGAGGCCAAGGACGCTGTTGCTTTATGTCGAAAAGCGGGTATTAAACCCATTATGATTACCGGTGACCATGTTGTAACCGCAACCGCAATAGCAAAAGAGCTTGGTATTTTTGTTGAGGGTGACCGAGCTATTACAGGTGCAGAGCTTGATGCTATGAGCGAGGATGAGTTGGATTCCGTTGTAGAAAGTATTTCTGTTTATGCCCGTGTTTCCCCCGAGAACAAGATAAGAATTGTTAAGGCTTGGCAAAGAAAAGAGCAGGTTGTTTCTATGAAGGGTGACGGTGTAAATGACGCCCCTGCCCTTAAAGCCGCAGACATTGGCTGTGCTATGGGTATTACGGGCACCGATGTTGCCAAGGGCGCCGCAGATATGACGCTTACCGATGATAATTTTGCCACAATTGTTGAGGCCGTGCGTGAAGGACGAGGTATTTATTCAAACATACGCAAGGTTGTTGCCTTCCTGCTCGGAACAAATATCGGTGAGGTTATCACTGTTTTTATAGCAATGCTTTTGTGGCACAAAACACCCTTCCTTTCAATGCAGCTTCTTTGGATAAATCTTGTAACTGATAGTTTGCCCGCTATAGCGCTCGGTATGGAGCCGGTTGAAGCCGATGTTATGGAAAAGAAGCCCAAACCCAAGAACGAAGGAATTTTTGCTAACGGACTTGGAATTAGAGTTGTTTTTCAGGGCTTAATGTTCGCCGTGATTTCGCTGATTGCCTTCTGGATTGGCTGGCAAGAAAGCGATGCAAACCTCGCTGTAGGACAGTCAATGGCGTTTATGGTGCTTTCAATATCGCAGGTAATACAAAGCTTTAATATGCGTTCTGACCGTTCTCTTTTCAAAATTGGTTTCTTCACAAACAGCAAATTAAACGTTGCGGCATTAATCTCCCTCCTGCTTGTAGCAGTTGTTCTTTTCACCCCTGTAGGCATTGCATTTGGTATAGAAATTCTCTCCTTAAAGCAATATTTAATTGCTCTCGGTTTAATTATTATCCCTACGGTAATAATGGAATTCTCAAAGCTTTTGGGTCTTATAAAAACAAAACATTAAAGTAAAGCGAATAATCATAACCAAAAAACGGGTTTCACCTCTTTGAGTGAAACTCGTTTTTTTCAGGGTTTTTATATATTTTTCCTTTTTATTCGGTAATAAAATGACGGACTGCCAAAGCCTGCTTCCAAAATAGCTTCTGTTACAGGTGTGCCCTCTAAAGCAAGCTCTTCTACGTGTTTTAAACGCAAATTCGTGCGAAATTCAGTTGGCTTTTGCCCCATCACATCTTTAAATAGCTTTCTGAATGAGGTTTCACTCATAGCGCACATCTTGGCATACACACTTACAGGAACGGTTTCTTTAAAATTAAGAGTAATATAATCAATGGCAGGCGAAAGCTTCTTATATTTTTCATCTTGAATATTATTTTTATTTAAAATATAAAGCAGTTTATAAAGCTCGCTTAAAATGTAAGTATTACAAGTGTAGCCTTTCTTATATTCCGTGATAACATTTTGCAAAACCATATAGATTTCTGTATTAATAGAAAAATGCAGCAATTCATCTATTCTTTTATATTCCGTAAGCGTAAAGAAAAAATTGAAAGCAAGATTTTCCTCAGCCAGAAATTCAGTTGAACAAATCATATTTTGAGGAATCAACACAAGCTCGCCATTAGTAGCAAAAACGGTGCCCGTCGGCGAAATGAATTTCAGCTTGCCTTTTTGAACAAAGACAAGTACATAGCTTTTACGCGGTAGATTATTTATAAATTTATGGTTTTGGGGATTTCCTCTATAAGTGCAAAAAAGTGAATTAATATAAAAATCTTTGTTAAAAAGCAAACAAATCAACCCCTTTCAAAGCAATTATATTAACAAAAAACCGCTGTGTCAACTGTTTGCCGAAAAGTTCACAAAAAATGTTATATAGTATATTTTCAAATAAAAAAACAGTTATATAATATAAATTGTGAGGCATCTATGAATACAAAATCGGGAGTGAAAATATGAATTTTGACTTACAGTATGAGGACAGTATTAGAAAAGAAAAACAAAAATTCAAATACGAGCGTTTTTCAAGATATTGCGATTTTATATATTATACCTCTTCTTTAGACAATTCACTCAAATTAGCCGCAAGAATTTTGAAGCCTGAAAAACCGTCCTATATATTGGCAACAACTCACGGTTGGCACATGAGCATACCCGAATTCAAGGAATACGACACCGCTCAAAGTGATTATTTACGTGTAGAGGTCGATATGCGTGGCAGAGCTTTTTCCGACGGCAAGCCCGATTGCAACGGTTACGAGCTTTTTGATGTAATTGATGCTATAGAATATGTTAAGAAAAACTATGCCGAATACATTATAGACCCCGAAACCGTCTTTTTTGAGGCAGGAAGCGGCGGTGGCGGAAACGCCCTTGCCATTGCCTGCAAATTTCCCGATTATTTTTCTCATATAACAGCACTGTGCGGAATTTCAGATTATGAAAAATGGTATTTGGGCGATAAAGTTGGCGAGTTTCAAGACGAGCTTAAAGTTTGGATAGGCGGTATATCAAATAAAGAAGCTTACGCTACAAGAAGCGGTGCTAAATTAACAAAAAATTTAATCACACCCCTTGCAATAATACACGGCGGTAAGGATATAAGAGTTCCAATATCACACGCAAAAGAATTTATTTTAGAAGCCAGAAAAAACGGTAAAGGCGAACTTATAAACTTTTTAGAGCTATCCACTGTTGGTGGTTGGTCTCATTGGGAAAATATTACAGATGACCAAATAAACAAAAGGGATACCTTTATCGTTAAAGATAGAAACAGTAGAAAAGTATCTTCCAAAATTCCTCAAAAAGGTGAACTGACCGTGGGAGGTTATCTTGTAACCCGTCATTTTTCGGTTTTTCTAAAGGATATAAACCGAATAGCAACACTCAGATATGATTTGACTGAAAAAACAGCCACACTCGAAGGTTTCGACCGAAATGAATATGAAATATATTGGAGGTAATTTGTATGACAACCATAAAGATTAAGTCAGGTAGAGAAAGTACGCCGTTACATAATTTCTGGAATCACATTCACTTCCACCCTACCGATGCTATCGAAGACGAATGGGGACAAAAAATTCTTGAAAATATATACAGAGATAATGTTGCTAAAACCGTCAGAATGTATACTATGCTTGAGGATAT
>JAZQKT010000089.1:0-7157 GCA_045542295.1 Acutalibacteraceae bacterium | reverse complement strand
ATTGAAAAATGTTATTTTTCGGGCGCTATTAACGGCTCTTCCCTTAATAGCGGTGGAATAACAGGTCTCAATGGTAGTGAAGGTGAAATCAGAAATTGCTACAGCAATTCCTCAATAGTTGGAAGTCAACATAGTGGTGGTGGAATTGTTGGAAGCAACAGTGGCATAATTGAAAATTGTTATAGTGTAGGCAATGTTACCAAAAGCGGTAGTTCGTCAATAGGTGGTGTAGCAGGGCGAAATGGCAGCACTGGCACAATAACAAATTGTTATTATAATAAAAGTGTATATTCAGGGAATTTGATAGGCACAAATGAAGGTACGGTGGATGCTCTTTCCTCAGGAAAAACAACTGCACAGTTCAAATCAGGTGAGGTGACATACCTTCTTCAGGGGGATCAGTCTTCAGCAGTTTGGGGGCAAACCTTGGGCGTTGATGACAACCCTGTTATGGATGGAGAAAAGGTTTACTACAGTTCAGAGCTGAACGTTTACACAAACTACGAGATGGCAAAGAAAAATTCAAACGGATTTTATGAAATAAATAATGTGAAGCAACTTATGGGATTTGCTGAATATTATAATGCCGGAAAAATCGCAGCCCCCGCTAATGCTGTATTAACAGCAAATATTAACCTTTCAGGCTATAACTGGACACCTATCGGCACATCATCAACTAAATATAAAGGCGTTTTTGATGGCCAAGGCCATACAATTTCAAACTTTAATATGACAATAACAGGTGCAGGCAACTGGGGCTTGTTTGGTTATGCAACGGGAGAAGGCACAGTAATTAAGAATTTCTCAATCAACGGTGATGTAACAACAGCTCTCACTTCCAATGTTGAGGCTCAGTATGGTGTTGTGGGCCAGGCAGACGGTACGGCTGAAATAAGAAATGTTCATTCTTCGGTTAATCTCACCTCAAATGATACTTATCAAAAAAAATATTTTGGCGGTATTGTAGGCAGGAGTGGCAATATTACCATGGATAGCTGTTCATTTAGCGGAACACTTTCGCTTGGCAGTAACACGCTTGATTGTGTGGGCGGAATTCTTGGCTATGCTTACAACGGTAAAACTGCCACAATTACTAACTGTGGCTTTTACGGAAAAATTGAGTCTACTTATACAAGCGGAAGCGTAGGTGGAATTCTCGGCTATTATAACGGTGAAAATGCAAAAGCCTTGACCGTATCAAATTGCTTAAGCGTGGGCGCGCTTCCGGAGGGCAGGAACGCCTTTGTTGGTGCAATTAAAAATTACGGTTCAACAAATGCAGGCACAAATAACTATTATCTTGATGGCATTACTCATTCTGTTAACAATGTTACGGCAACATCTGCTACTCAAGCACAGCTTGAAAGCGGCGAAATAGTATTTAGCTTAGGTAATGTCTGGGGACAAAATATAGACAACGGAAAAACAAACCAGGGATACCCTGTTATTGGTGGTGATACTGTTTACTGTGTAACAAATTGTTTGGGAAATGCAGATTACAGTAATGCAAATGCTGTCAGACATGCAAGCGGTTGTGTTTTATATAATGGAGCGTATTCTCTGTGTGGTGAATTTGGTTCTAACGGCATTGTGGACGGTGTGTACCATATTTCTACAGCTGAACAGCTTGTTTCATTTGCGAAAACAGTTAACAATGGTAATACTGAAATAGATGCAAAATTAATTAATGATATTGACCTTACAGGATATGAATGGACACCGATAGGTACTGCTGAAAATATGTATGGTGGTTTTTTTGATGGTAACGGGAAAAGCATAACCGTACAGTTTTCATATCCGGGTGGATATGAGGATGAAAAAGAAAACTATTCATTATTTGGTTTTATTAATAGCACCAATATTCAGGATTTAACGGTTAAGGGCTCAATTGCAGTAAGAGGAGCCTATGCAACCGGATTGGTTAGCCAGGTGCACGGCAACTGTATTATCAGAAGATGTTTAACTGACGTTGATATTACAACCTTGGGAATAATGGCGTATGCTTCAGGCCTTGTTGGTAGGGTAGAGGGCTGCTTGAACATTATCGATTGTGGCTTTACAGGGTCTATGACTAATCCTGGGCAAACCTTTAATTCCAGTGGATTGGTTAGTGATGCACAAAATACAGCTGAGGTATTTATTGCAAATTCATTTGTTGCTGCAGATTTTTCTGATTACACACAGCTCAGCTTTGACTCGGGCGACACCTTCATTAAAGGTGGAGGAATAGTGAATATGATAGATTGCTATTATTTAGAGTCTTTAAACGGTACACCAGCATATGCTACCCAAAAAACAGCCGAACAGTTTGCCTCCGGCGAGGTTGCATATCTCTTAGGCGAAGCATGGGGACAAATGAGCAATACAGAAGGTTCACTTCCGATTATTACAGATAATGAGCTTTACAAGGTTGTAACAGTAGGTGAAACAGGTAAGTACTCCGTTGCAAATGTTGGTGATACAAACGGTGACGGAACAGTTGATGTAGTTGACTATCAGGCACTTGTTAATATGGCTGTTTCAGAAGGACACAGTCAGACTGAAACTTCAAGCTATGATGATATAGTGAAATATGACCTTGACGGTGACGGATATGTTGATGTTTTAGATGCTTCTCTCATGGCTCTTGTTATTAATGGTTTGAGAACAGTTGATGTATATGCCGTTGGTGATATGGATCGAAATGGTGTTGCGTTTGAAAAAGCAGATATAAATGCTATTAAAAATGCCATCGAAAGCCCGGAAAGGCTTTCAACAGCAGAAAAATATGCATGCGACGTTAGCGCTGACGGAAAAGTAAGCGAAGCCGATTTCACAAGATTTTCCTCTCTTTACAGTAAAATCAACAGCTTCAATGTTTTGGGTGAATACCCTATGCCTGAGGGCTGGAGCGATGAGGAAAATGAGATGCAGGCAGGTGTACAAAACGCAGGTAAAACCGCCTGGGAGAACGGTGATGAAATCCTCGTTTCCTTTGCAACAGAGGATGATGCTGTAAAAAGCTTTACATTCACATATCAGGATGGTGATTGGGTAGGTGATATTGATTCAATTACTTATTACAGTGATGATACACCTGGTATTACTGCAGTTTATGCTCCCTGCTTTGAGGCAACAGAGAATGGAATTGAGCTTAAAGAAAATATGCAGTATGGTGTTGGTGAATATCTTGTTGCTGACACAGCTGTTAGTGGTAATACCCTCTATATAGATTTCAACTTTGCTCAACCTACATATTCAAGACTGAGAATTGTAGCATCTGCAGAGCAGGAGCTTACCTTAATAACTAACGAAGGGTTCTCTCCTGCAGGTTATGAGGGTGTATACGCTCCTGAAAGCTATACTGTTAAAACAGATGTAGACGGTAACGCCTACCTTTATGGCGTGTTTGCAGAAAACAGCAAAGTTACCGTAAAAAATGGCGGAACTGTTTTAGCAGAGCACACATTCACTGAAGCTTCTGAAGCTAAAAAAAGTTATACGCTTGATACAAGAATTGTTGCATATTATAAGGTGGTTAACGGTAAAGTAGTTAATGTTGTAAATGGCGAAGAAATGGAGAACGCTGTTGTAGATGATAAGGGCTATTTCAGCGCAGGTAAGGTTAAGCTTCCTTCGTCCTACGAAAAGGCAAGCATTGAAGCTGTTATGGTCTACAACAGATTATCTACAGACCCACCTGTGGGAATTGGTCTGAGCTATTATGGCGGAGCATTTTTGTTCCAGGAGGCCGTTAATCCTGCTAATTGGGGTCAAATCAAAACTCCATTTGGTGGAGAGCAAATCGGCACTAATTTCATATTAAGACCTTCCTTAAACTATAATAAGAGGGTTATGGATGGCGGAGAGTCTTATTGGTGCTTGGTTTTTGATAAGAATCAATCTACCTACGCAATGCAAATTAATGATGATTACGTTGAAAAAGAACATTGGTCTAACTACATTAATAAAACCTTTACTCTATCTGCCGAGCATCAATTCAAAGAATTTGTTGTATATTCTGAAAGACTTGCAAAAGAGGAAATGGCTAACCATTTTTACGGCAACGAAATCTCTTTAGGTGCAGATACTAATACCATTGTAGGTCGCGTTAACAATGGTATTACAGGGCTGGGAAGTGCTTTTGCATTTACTAAAGCCGGGCAATACGGTATTCCCGAATGGTATGATACCGCTACCGAGGCCGGTGATTATTCCGTTAATGACGGAAATGCAAAGACATTGAATTACACTATTTCAGATTACGTTGAGCCTGACCTTGGAATTGACCACAGTAAATACGAAAGTGTTCATATTATAAAAAAGCCTGTAACCTTGCCTATGGGTTACAAGTATGCGCTTTCTGCAGTTCCTTATCCCTTTAATGTTAATCACGATGGTGTTTCTGACCAGTACGACGTTTCATGGGAATCCTCAGATGAAACCATTGCTTTAGTAATTGACGGACTGATTATTCCTCAAAAAACCGGTACAGTTACTATTACAGCAACATTGAGAGGAACTGAAATATCTGATAGCTGTGAAATCAAAATTGTAAATAAACAAGTAGCAAATGATATTTCTGTTAAAATTTCAGAAAACTATATCAGTAAAAATGGGAATTTATTTTCTGAAAGTGATTACGTTATGACTACAAACGCTATTTATGATGCTATTACAGAAGCATACGAGAATGGTTATAATCACATTGTTTTTCCGGAAATGGACTTTTATGCCGTTCCTACCGACACTGAATACCATATTCCCAGCGGAATGACTGTTGAGTTCCCCGAAGGCTCAGCCTTCCATATGATGCCGAGTGAAAAAGCTAAAACTGAGGGCTATACCTATTTCAGAATGGGCTGGGGCTGGTGGAGCTGTGATATACCCACCGAAAAGGCTTCTGTGGAAAAGGATGAGGACGGAAATGTGCTTGCTTATTATTGCAGAGATGCACATCTGATTATTGATAAATATTATGGCGAATTCTACAAGGAAGGCGCCACAACAAGTGAGCTTTATTCGGGTGCTAATCAAAACAGTTGGGATTGTAAGCTGCTTAGCATCGGCAAGCGGGCAGAGTACTGCTCCGTTGAGGTGCGTGAGGCCAATTGCCCAACCGGCTTTTTTATCACAATGGGAGGCAAGGGTAACGCCGAATTAGTCAATGGTGAGTCAGGCAGTGTTGCCGCTGACGGATTTGTGTCCGGACGGTTAAATGATATAGGCGAATTGGAGGAAAACCCTAATTGGATAAGTACAGAAAACTATTATTCAATATCCAAGGCTGCAAACGGTATGGATACCATGCACGAATATTATATAGGCGATTGGGAACACAATGTTGTTACGGCAACTCAGCGCTTGTATGATATTTTCTGGTATGATGAAGGTTACAATCTGTTAGATGTTGGCAGATGGCAATATATTGACGAGGGATACTCCAATAAACCTGATAATGCTGCTTATTTTAAATTATCTATTCAACAAAGCGAGCTTCCCACCGGCACGGATGAATATGTAAGACTTTGCCCTGATGAATCATCAAGGTTTTGTGAAATTAAAAATACTAATGTTATAAACAGTGCTACTGGACTGGCATCTGTTATCGGAGCTACTGAGGCTTGTTGGATTCATGATAATTATGTATCCGGAGACGGCTTGCTCTACCGCGGAGGTCGTTCTCTTGACCTTGAGGATGGTTGGGCAGGAATGAGAGGAACAGTTATTGAAAGAAACATTTTCAGAAAATACGGTTATTCCGGCAGCAGCGACTATCGTGGGGCTGACACAGGCGTTTTGGCTCTTGCTTCAGGGTACAATACATTTGTTATCTCCAATTACCTTGGTGCTATTCAGCAAGGTAACTATAATGTAGCGAATACCCATATTATCAATAATGTTGTGCATTCTATGTATAGCTCCTTCAGTAGCGGAAAGCCTAACGATATCAGAACTAAGATTAGTGCACACACTTACTATAATATTTTAGGCCAAAGCAGTAAAGAAATATCGTCAAACGGTGTGAATTATTATTACGAAAACAAAATAATATCAACTGTAAATCTGTGGTAAAATATACTTGTTGTGTAACTGATGCTTTAAAAGATTAAAAAACTCTCTCACTAAAGCGGTGAGAGAGTTTTTTAATCTTATTTGTCAGACCTATTGTCTATTTCATCAAGCTTTGCTTTTACGTGTTTTATAGCTTTATGTATTTCCAAGAGCTCCTTACGGGTGGAAACACCCAGCTTACCGTAAATGTTGCGGTTATGGTATTTCAAGGTGGTCTCTTTTATATTCATACGTGCCATAATTTCTTTTGTAGTAGCTCTGGCAATATATGCATCATAGATTGCCTTTTCTGTCGAAGTCAGTTCTTTGAGTCCTGACATATATGCTTCAATGCGTTCGGGAGAAACGGTTTCGTTTTCAATGGGTGTTTCTGTTATGTTATCAGATGCAGGTGTTTCTTTCTCGGTATATTCCTGTGCCGATTCCACCTGCTTAACAATCTCTCTGAGCTTTTGGTTTTCGATTACAACAAGGTGAACACCCAAAAGGAATAATTCGCTGATGATATACGAAATGGAAAGGAACTCAAAGTCAATAGCTACAAGCTGTTCTATAAGCCATACACCGATATTTACGAAAACTGCTATGGCAATTATGATGGCGTGAGCTGTTGAAGCAATAGTCTTTTTGGCTTTCGCACGGATAATAACAGCCACCATAGAGGAGAAATAGCCGAACAGATAAACAAGATATATGGGATGAAGCGGTCCGTAAACCTTAACGAGAGTTGAAACACCGTTAACTACTGCAAAGGATACATCCTTGTAATAGATTGGTAAAATACCGGGACTTGCGGCAATAAGGAACACAACAACGGCAACACCGAAAAGGAAATACGGCAACCTCTTTTTATACGGTGTATTGGTTACATTCAAAATTATCATCAGCATGGCAAACGGTAAAAATACCGAGCCGAGATATGAAATTCGGTTTGCCCAAAGTGCCGTTTCCAAGCAAGAGGAATATGCTAAAAATGTGTAGCCGATATTCACTACAAGCACCGATGAAAACAGCGTGATAAACCAAAATCTTTTTTTGCGCACAGAGAAGATACAACCCACTAAAAGAAAAAGTGAGAGAACTGCAGTAGCTCCGTAAATGAC
>JAZQKT010000088.1:0-8873 GCA_045542295.1 Acutalibacteraceae bacterium | reverse complement strand
CAAAATGAATCTTTACATTTTCGTTTAGATATGATAAAATATATGCGCTACACGAATTCAATAAGATCTATGCGGAGAAAATACCTTGGTAAAAGGTGTTTCCTCTTATTTCCGCATAGGGAAATTCGTGTAGCAACGACCGAGGAAAGCACTTTTTCGGCACGCTCTTCGGGGCGTGCTTTTTTATTTGGAGGTATTTATGAAAAAAATAATTTGCTTGTTTTGCTCATCATATTTGTCACAGATAATAGAGAGAGGCTGTAAAAACTTAATTACCTCAAAAACCAAAAAAATAAACTAACTTAATAAAAAAGGAAGCGGAAGAAGTAAAAAACAAACTTCTCCCCCTTTTTAAATCATCTAATTTGAAATCTAAATTATAGTTTGTCTGGCAGATTGTATAGTTCAAACCTTGCCTCCCTTGTGTAAAGGGAGCCGACATTGGATTGTATAATTAATTAACTCTCTGCTAAACTATAATTTGTTTTTTTACAGTCTCTTTAAACTATTTATGATAAGCAGAGCCTTCATTTATTTTAAAGGCACGGTAAATTTGCTCTAAAAGCATTACTCTGAAAAGCTGATGCGGAAAGGTCATTTCCGAAAGGGAAAGCCTTAAATCACTGCTTTTTTTAACCCTTTCGGCGAGACCGTAGGAACTGCCGATTATAAATGTGACGTTTTTACCCATTTCAGAAAAGCCTTTGATTTTTTGAGCAAAATCGAGACTGCTCATACCCTTGCCCTCAACACAAAGAGATATAACACTGCTTCCAACGGGCACTTTTTTTAAGATTGCCTCTGCTTCCCTTTCTAACGCATTGCCGATTTCACCTTTAGATGGGTTATCGGGCAATTTAACAGGCTCCAGCTCATAAATCTCAAGCTTGCAATAACGTGAAAGACGCTTTGAGTATTCCTTTATCGCATCCTCAAGATATTTTTCTTTTAGCTTGCCCAAAGCTATAACAGCAACCTTAATCAAATCACCGTCACTCCGTTTCCGCAAGGTTTTGCAACACTTAAAATGTAATCCTTACCGTTTTGGGCTCCAATGTCCATAAGCGCCGCCTCTGATGCCGAGCGTGCAAGCAAGGGTGTATTATTGTTTTGGCTTAAATGCCCTAAAATGAACCGTTTAGTGCCGTTTTTGAGCAAATTCACAAGCTCTGCCGCACAAGCATTATTTGAAATATGACCTACCTCGCTCAAAATTCTGATTTTTAAAGGTGGCGGATACGGCCCACGCTTTAGCATTTCAACATCGTGATTAGATTCAAGCAACACTAAATCACTGCCCAAAAGCTCATTTCTTACACAATCGGTAACAATGCCTAAATCTGTACAAAGGGTGAATTTTTTTCCGTCGGGCAGAAGGAAGGAGTAACCGCTTGAGCCCTCACAGTCATGACTTGTAGCAAAGCGCTTAACAGCAATTCCGTTAACATCTAAAGTTTCGTCGTCAATAGCGATAGTTTTAACACCTGACGGAATTTTTCCCGAAACAATTAAAGCATCAATCGTTTTTGAAGAAGCTATAAGCGGTATTTTAAATTTGTTGAGCAAAGGTCTCAAGCCCGTTATATGGTCATTATGCTCATGAGTTATTAATACCGCCTTAATATCCTCTGCATTGCCGCCCGCTTCTTCTGTTACTGCTAAAATGCGTTTAAGGGAAGCTCCTGCATCTACAAGTATTGCACCGTTTTTAGTTTCGATATATGTACTGTTCCCTGTTGAACCACTGAAAAGCGGACAAATTTTTGACATTTTTATCTCCTTTAAATGCTTTGACTATATAATAAAGGGAACGCCGTTAGGTGCTCCCTTTTAAAGCTTTAAGCTTGTTTATAAACTTTAGTATCATCAACAATGGGTACGCGCTTGATGTCAGCTCCCAAAGCCGTAAACTTTTCAACAACATTTTCATAGCCACGGTCAATGTAAACTATATCTTCAATTTCGGTTGTACCCTCTGCCATAAGTCCCGCAATAATCATGGCAGCACCTGCTCTCAAATCAACCGCCTTTACAGGAGCCGCATTAAGCTCCTTAACACCTGTAATAACGGCAGTTTTTCCGTCAACCTGGATATTTGCACCCATAATAGTAAGCTGGTCAACATAACGGAAACGGCTATCCCAAACACCTTCAGTCACGATGCTTGTCCCTTCGGCAATAGTAAGTACCGTTGCCATCTGCGGTTGCATATCTGTTGGGAAGCCCGGATGCGGCATTGTTTTTACCTTGCATTTCTTAGGTCTTTCCGTCATAACAACACGTACCGATTCATCATACTCGGTAATTTCTGCGCCGGTCTCCCTTAATTTTGCAATAATAGACTCCAAATGCTTGGGAGTCACGTTATTGATAGTCACGTCACCCATTGTAGCTACAGCGGCAGCCATATAAGTACCTGCCTCAATTTGGTCAGGAATAATGCTGTAATTAGTTCCGTGAAGACTGTCAACACCGCGGATTTTGATAACACCTGTACCTGCGCCCATAATGTTAGCTCCCATTGAGTTAAGGAAGTTAGCAAGGTCAACAATATGCGGTTCACGTGCGGCATTTTCAATAACTGTAAGTCCCTTTGCTTTGACAGCCGCCAACATTATATTAATAGTAGCGCCTACCGAAACCACATCAAGATAAATTGATGCACCTTTGAGGACCATAGCCTTACCGTCTACCATACCGTTTTCAATTGTCATTTTAGCACCAAGTGCTTCAAAACCCTTTATGTGCTGATCAATAGGGCGCACTCCAAAGTTACAGCCACCCGGAGGCGCTACTCTTGCACGTTTCATTTTGCCAAGCAAAGCGCCCAAGAAATAGCTTGAAGCACGCATCCCCTCTGCCATACTTTTAGAAACAATAAAAGAATTAACATGAGTAGGATCAATTTCAACACAAGATTTATTAATAAGACGAATATTTGCACCTAAACATCTCATAGCATTGAATATAGTAGAAACATCTGAAATATTAGGTAAATTATCAATAATACAAGGGCTGTCAGCTAATAATACAGCAGGGAGAATAGCAACAGCCGCATTTTTTGCGCCGCTTATTCTAACCGAGCCCTTTAAAGGCTTACCGCCGTTAATAACAAATTTTTCCAAAAAAGGCACTCCCGTCAAGAGAATTTTTTATCCGTTATACTACCTTTATATTGTACCCACAAGCATATTTTTTAACATATATAGTTATTATAATATGTATTACCAAATTTGTCAATTTTTAATTATCAATTATGAATAAAAAATTAAAAAACGGCTGGATTCAGCCGTTTTTTATTAGTTTATTTTTCCGTAAAGCGGAATATCACTGTCACGCTTGGGCTCTCTTGTGGGAGCTTGACTTACTGTATTTGAATTGCGAGGAGCACGTGAGCGACCCGAACCGCCTCTGCGTCTGTCATTAAATCTTTGGGGACGGACTTCGGCACCCTCAACCGAGATAACCACTCTTCTTCCTGCTCCTTCACCGAAAGAATTTGATACAACGCCATCAATATTCTGAACAGCAGTATGAATAATTCTTCTCTCGTAAGGATTCATAGGCTCAAGTGTACGGCTTTTTTGGGTTTTAAGCACCTGCGCAGAAATTCTTTTAGCAAGCTTAATAAGTGTTTCCTCTCTCTTCTCGCGGTAATTACCGATGTTAAGAGAAATCTTATAGTGACCGCCGCCGTTATTTGCCGCAAGACTTGCCAAATACTGAAGTGAATCCAGAGTTTCACCTCTTCTACCGATAATAATGCTCAAATCCTCACCGTCAAGGTGAATGAGCGAACCGCCTTCACGGTTTTGCACCTTAACAGAAACATCATTGCAACCAACAGCTACCAAAACTGTCTTGATATAAGCTACCGCTTTACCTGCAGGTGAATCTGCCGCAATTTCCGCAGCATCTACAGCATCACTATACTGTTCACTTTGGTCTATAGGTTTAACGGGCTCTTTCTTTTCTGTGTTTTTTGGCTCTGCGGGAGTCTCCTTCTTAATCGGCTTTGCCTTTTTGGGCTGTGTTTTCTCTTTTTTTGCGTTAGCCTTTGGCTTTTTATCAGGAATCTCAATGTATGCTCTAACTTGAGCTTGAGCGCCACCGAAAAGACCTAAAACCTTTTTCTTCGGCATTGCAATTAAATCTATCTGTATATCTTCATATTCCGATACATTTAACTCCGCAATTGCTTTTTCCTTTGCTTCTTCAATAGTATTACCGAAGCCAATTGCTTCTTTTATCAATGGTGATCCTCCTCTTATACTCTATTTATCTTCACCGTTTACTGTAGTTGAAGATATCTTTTTAATTTGACCTGCCTCAAAATCACACTGTGCAACAAGCTCTTTTGCACGTTCGCGTGAAAGCATTTTATGAGGTCCATAGAAATTCTGTACACCAACCTGTATGAAACCGCCTATAAGGGACGAACATGCCCAATAGAAGGTAACACCTGCCGGGAATCCAAAACCGATGAACAATGAGATTATAGGCATTGTAAGCATCATCGCACCCATTGTGGGAGCTTCAGGATTGATTTTCTTTTGCATACGCATTGAAAGCACACTTGAAAGCATCTGTGAAGCAAATGCCAATATAGGCAACAGCCAGATAAGCTCTGCCTTATTGAAAATATCAAAAGAAAATTTAGGAGTTTGAGTAAGATTTAACTTTTCGGTAAACAACGAATAGTTAATATTAGTTTCCTGGTCCTGCTTCTTGATAGCTTCAAAATCAGATTTTATAGACTTATACTGCTTTTCGGTCAACAATTCCTTAAGAATGTCCTTATCGTTACGGATAACGTTTACAACACCAAGCTGATTTCTCGAATTACTGCTGTTCCACTTAATTTCCTCAACGTATTTATCGTACAACTCACTGTCATTCTTTTTAAGCTCGTTCATACGTGTTGTAATCACATTGTTTACCTTATCAATCTGTTGCTTATTCACACCTGACATATAGGTGAGCGGAGACATAATAAGCCAGTAAATACTCATCATAAGAACAAGGCGAAGTATTAGCGGTAAGCAACCGCCCGACATTGAAACGCCTTCCTCTTGATAAATTTTCTGCATACCTTCGCTGTACTTTTGCCTATCATCGCCACAACGTTTTTTAAGATCATCAAGCTTGGGCTTAATTCTTGTCTGCTGAACAGAAGATTTTTGGCTCTTAATACTAAGCGGAATAAGAGCGATATTTATGAGCAGGGTAAAAACAAAAACTGCGGCGGCAAAATTATCCCACAAGAGATTTGCCAAGTTCTGCAAAACCCAACCCAAAGGTTTGTTAATAATATCAAATAAAGCCATTTATGCACCATCCATCCAATTAATGGTAATATTCATTTTCTAGGTGGTACGGGGTCATAGCCGCCCTTACATAACGGATGACACCGTAAAATTCTCCTTACCGCTAAATAGCTGCCCTTTAAAGCGCCGTGTGTTTTTATGGCCTCAATGGCATATTCCGAACAAGTGGGGGTAAAACGGCAGCATGGGCCTTTAGCGGGCGAAATGCGTTTTCTGTAAAATTCAATCAGTTTAATTAAAATTCTACTCATTTTTAAAATCATCCAACTTGGCAGATTTAAGTAGTTTGAGTAGTGAATCTGCCACAACGGTACTTTTTACAGTTAAAATACGTGTCCTTGCTACTATAATATAGTCGTAGCCCCTGGGTATTTGAGGTAATAACTGTCTAAACGCTGCCGATATCACCCGCTTTGCACGGTTGCGGGAAACGGCATTTCCGATTTTCTTTCCGGCAGTAATACCAAGCCTTATATCACTGTGGCGGTTTTTAAGCGCATAAACCACCGCATAGGGTGACACCATTGAAGTGCCTCTTTTATATGCACGCCTGAATATAAAGCTCTCTTTAACTTTTTTAATAGTTTTCATTAATTGACCTTACATAAAAAGTAAAAGCCACGAGAGTGGCTTTTAATATGTCAATTGCTTTCTTCCCTTTGCTCTGCGGCGTGCAAGTACCTTGCGGCCGTTAGCAGTAGCCATTCTCTTTAAAAAGCCGTGCTCTTTTTTGCGATGAAGCTTTTTGGGCTGATATGTTCTCTTACCAATCATCGTGAAACCTCCCTTATTTTGCATTACCGATTATGCACTTTTAAATACGACATAACCCATCAATCATAGATTATACCTCAAAGTATAGCATTATGTCAACAAAAATTTTTAATTCTTGATTTAATTTAGTTTTTCCATTATTATTAATATATAATTTAGGTTATAAGGATGTGTTTAGAGTGAAAATTGCAATAATTACAGGTGCTTCCTCCGGCCTTGGTGCGGAATTTGCGCTCGAGGTTATGAAACAACGTCAAGCCATTGATGAAATCTGGCTTATTGCCCGCCGAGCAGACAAGCTTGAAGAAATTGCAAAAAAATTAAACGGTAAAGCAAAAACAATTCCTCTCGATATTACTGTACCCGAATGTCAAGCGGAATATGTTAAGCTCCTAAAACAAAATAATGCTGATGTAAAACTACTTATTAACAATGCCGGCTACGGAAAGCTTGGGAATTTTGATTCCCTTACACCCGATGATAACGGTGGTATGGTACGGCTCAACTGTGAAGCCTTAACCGTTATAACATCGCTAACTCTCCCCTTTATGAGTGAAGAAAGTGAGATTATTAATTCCTGCTCAATAGCGTCCTTTGCCCCTAATACACGTATGGCGGTTTACTGCTCCACAAAGGCTTATGTGATGAGCCTTTCACGTGCTTTAAGAGTTGAACTTAAACCAAGAAAAATCAACTGTCTTGCGGCTTGCCCCGGACCTATGGACACTGAATTTTTAAACATTGCAGGTATTTCAAAGGGTGCGAGCCACACATTTGATACATTGCCGAGAGTAAACCCAAACACAATGGCTAAAAAATCGCTTATTGCATCTAAAAAAGGAAAATCCGTTTATACTAATCGCATTTTCTTTAAATTCTACCGCTTGCTTGCAAAAATTCTTCCCCACAGTATCATAATGAAAATGGCGGCAACCTAAAATTTACTTTTGTTCAAAACACACCTCACAGGCTTTACTTGAGGTGTGTTTTTATATAAAAGTTGAAATTTTAATAAAAATATATTATAATGTCACTACATTACAATCGTGAAAGGATTTTTTTATGCGATTTAAAACAAAGCTTTTAACACTTTTGTTAGCAGTGGTATTTGTTTTTCAGCTTACCGCCTGCAGTGACACGAAGGATGCTTATATATATTTTGAATTGCCGGAATTGCCAACTACCCTGGATCCGCAAACCGCCTCAACCGATTCCGAGCTTCTCATTATAAGAAACATTCACGAAGGTCTTTTACGCAAAAACGCAGAGGGTGAAATAACCACAGGTATTGCCAAAAGCTACAAAAAGGATGGGCTTACCTATACCTTTAAGCTGCGAAAAGATGCCAAATGGAGCAACGAAGAAAAAATAACGGCAAATGACTTTGTTTTCGCCTTTAAAAGAGCGGTTGACCCCGAAACCAAAGCCCCGTTTGTCACTAGGCTTTTCTGTATTAAGGGAGCAAAAGAAATCAATAACGGCAAGGCCTCACTCAAAACCTTGGGCGTGACCGCACCTGACGATTATACTCTCAAAATCACTTTAGCATACGATGATGAAGCTTTTTTGGAAAATCTCACCACCTCTGTTGCAATGCCCTGCAACGAAAGCTTTTTCTACCAAACCAAAGGAAAATACGGTCTTTTTGCTGACGATATTTTAAGCTCCGGCAGTTACAAGCTTACACGTTGGCGAAAGGAAAGCTTCGGTATAAGGCTTTATAAAAACAAGCTTTACAAGGGTTTTGCAAAAGCACAAAATGCTGCAGTTTTTATCACCTGCAATACAAAGGAGTCTGCCCTTGAGAAGTTGCAAAAAAACAGTATTGATATTGCGTTTATAGACAGTGCTTTGACTGTTGAGGCACAAAACTCCGATCTTAAAACCGCAGAATTTCAAAATATATGCTGGTTTTTAACATTAGGCAAGGATTTTACCGCCAATATGAGAAAATCACTTGCAATGATGGTTGGGGGCGATGTTTATGCCGCTAATCTTCCCTGTGGCTATACTACCGCAACCTCAATATTCCCCTCTGCGCTTAACACCGGTGCAAGTGCAACCGGAATGACCGCTTATGATATCACCTCTGCTAAAAAGCTCTATTTAGAAGAAATTGAGCGATATGAGGATAAAAAATTCCCTTCAGACGCGGTCCTGTATTACTATGATAACGGCAACATCAAAAACGTCGTGACTGACATTGTTGGGCATTGGCAGAGCAACCTTTCTGCCTTTGTCAACATTGAAGCCACTTCTGACAGTTCGCTTCTCACCTCTCAATTAACCGAACAAACCTATAAAATGGCACTTTTTCCAATTCGGGCTGACAGTGTTAATATAGCCGAATATCTAAAAAAATTCGGTGTAAGCTACAACGGAGGCGATTTAACAAAAGTCCAAACCGAAGTGCTTAAATCAAACGGCATAATCCCCATAATGTTCCAAAACACTGTTATATCCTACTCCCCTGCATTAAGCTCGGTTTATGCGGAGCACGGCAACGGATATATTGATTTTGCATTTATCGTAAAAACAGAATAATTAACTGTGCGCTCGTCAAAACCTCACAAAAAGGCGAGCGCACTTTTTAATAAAGTTTTGTATTGACAAATCACTTATTTTATTATATAATAATCGAGCTGTCGAAAGCATTCTAACCCTTTAATATAACCATCGAGGTGTGGCGCAGTTGGTAGCGCACTAGTTTTGGGAGCGTGTCGGGCGTTTACTGCCCCAAAAAATAAAAAGCCTCAAAACCCCTGTATTTAT
>JAZQKT010000087.1:0-4231 GCA_045542295.1 Acutalibacteraceae bacterium | reverse complement strand
ATTGCTGTCCGTTAGTTTCGGTGTGAAGCTCATAGTTATCGTCCAAAATGTTTTGCGTATAATGACGAACAGTATAATCTACCAATACAGGACGGTAGATTACATCAATCACCTTATCCTCGGTAAGACTTGTATAGTTAAGTTCAACATTTTTTGCATCAACATAAGTATCTCCTTGCAAGATATAGGGAGCATATCCTACAACAGTAGGGCTAACAGCCGTATAATTAAAAGCGCCGCCGTATTCAATGGTTGCCACAAATGGCTCAAATGCAAGCGAATTATCCTCATAGGTATAGTTGATGACAATAGTACAGTTTTGCAGTTCTTCATCAGCAGCCAACGATACATTGTTGTTTGCTGTTCTTAAACTGTAACGTGCCATAGCCGGAGCAGAAGTTTGGGAGATTTCTTCTGCCTTTTCATATGTAATAGGTGCATTATAGGAAACATTGACGGTTAATGTATTGCTCAAATACTCATTTGCGCCGTCTGTAGCGTTACATCTCAAATAAGCACTACCATTTGTGTCAAGCAAGCTGCCAATCAGGGCATAAGATACGATACAAAAATCTTTTGTATAACCCTTAATATTTACCCATTTATCGCTTTCCTCATCAACACAAATCTGCCAACGATATGAAAGAGAATCAGAGCCGGATGCAGAGGTTGTTAATGTGATTTTTTCATCTTCCATCAAAACCAAATTATCAACCTTTTGTCCGTTATAGAGGATGCTTATAGGTGTAGCTTCTGTTGCGTTTGCTCCAACACTACTAATAGGCATTGCAGTAAAAATCATAGTAAGAGCAAGGAATAAGGACAATATTCTGTTTTTGCTTAATCTTTTCATTGTAATAGGTATCCTCCTTATTCAGATTTAGGCCAACCATTAGCCTCTAACACGGTTTCTCCGTTATGTATTACTTGGGTTGCTTGTGCATTAACACCTATAACAGCTTTGCTATACTGATACAGATTACTCATATCAGGAGAAAACTTAACTTTTGTAAACAAAGGTTTTGTTGTTTCACCTGATTTTAAAATTGTGTTATAATAGTAATAACCGTTCTGCTCGATCCAATACTCGGTATTTAAGTCATAGGATATTAGAGATAGGTCAACCTCACCCTCAACACCATCTGCAAGAGTTATTGCTTTGTTAAGGGAAATGCGAACCCACGCATCCTGACCGCCAGTATTTTTAATCTGAACGATTTTTGAAATATCCATACCGGGTTGAACATCTATTACATCCTCAAACGGTATGGGTTCTCCACCACCGTTAGGTATAGACCACTCTTGTAGTTCTATTTTAATATTTCCCATAGTTATTACATTTGTAGCTGTATCTTCATATGTGAAATATGCAGTGGTACTATATGCAATAATTGATAGGCAAACAGCTATAAAAGCACAAACGGCTATTTTCTTTTTCATTGCTTATTTCCTTTCGCAAAATATTTATAAATAACCTACTCTATATTTTTAGCAGGGCATATATGGGTATCCCAACTTATTTGAGGTATCCATATATACCCTGCTCCCAAAGGGAGCAGAGTATAGTGGAAATTTTAAATTACATACCGCAGGTGTTGAACCATTCGGCAATTTCTTCAACGGTCATTGCCTGAACATCTGTAAAGCTGGGACGAGCACCCTGTGCCTGAACTGCATAAGCGGTAACATCAATGGACTTGGTTTCTTCGTTATTGGTCAAAGCGAAGGGAATAACTATCTGGTCAAATAGGGCATCTGTAGTCTTTCCAGCAGCCAGAACCTCGGTGTAGTAAAAGTAGCCGTCAGTATGGAGTGTCCAGTTTTCACCCAAAGCATTTTCAACATAATCGGTACGGTAGGTGATCATAGCACCATCAAACTTTTCAGCGAACTGGTCAAGGTTTGAAACAGAAATACGAATGAAGCAAGGATTCTTGCCTGTGTTTGTAACAGTAGGATCTTTTGCGAGAGGTTCACCGGGATATACATCCTCCGCTTCTACTTTACCGGTTTCATCCCAATTAGGTTCGGTGAGGTCAATGGCAACATTACCCACGGTAAATACATTTTCCGCACTATCTTCAGCGGTGAAGTAAGCCAAGGATGCACCAGCGATTGCCATTACTGCAATTACTGCAACAAGGCAAATCGAAACAATCTTCTTTTTCATAATAAAAATGTCCTTTCGGTAAAATTACTTGATTTCAGCCCAAGCTAAAGCTGCGGTATTAAAACCGTCTTTCTGTACTGCATAAGCAATAAAGGTAAGAGTAGGCTCACCAACAGTACCATTTTTAATAGCTTCCATATCGGATTTTTCTACACTATCAAGAACAGTAACCTTATCACCTTTAAGCACCTGATAAGAAGTGCCATCCTTTGCTGTTGCAGCATCAACCTCACGGTAGTAAACACCAGCAACACCGTCAAGTTCGTTCCATCCATCAGCGATTGTGTAGTTAGCAAGGTAATCAGCGTAGTTATCAGATTTTTCAACCTTTACAAACAACCAACAAGCCTCGCTGTTTGCTTCAACTGTAACTTTCGGATCTTTCGTAATATCATTTCCAGGGATCATCTTTAAGTTGAGATTCTCAGACTCAGAAAGGTCTATGTTTATATCGCCATATGTAAAGGTATTAACAACAGGTTTAGTTTCAGCTTTTAACCAAGCAAGTGTACCCCCAATAGCAAAGCAGAGTACGAGAAGTAGAGCCGTAACCGCAATAGTAGCTTTCTTTTTCATAACCATTGCCTCCTTTCCTCATAATTTTTTGATAAATAAAGGCATTATACCGTTATTTTTACTTAAACAAAGCCCATATCTCAGCGGGTGTTTTTTCAGATAAACCGTCTGCTTGAATAGCGTAAGCGGTGACGATAATCTTTGCATTCTTTGTAGCTGTATCATAATTATTCGGATTAGCTTTTTCTCCGAAGGTAAATGTATCGAAAACCTTCTTGTCTTCACCGGGTTTAACAATCTGCTTGGTTGAGTTTGTTTCGCCATCGGTAACACCGTAATAGCAGTACACATCTTGTGTTCCTTCGACGAGTACCCAACCATTATTGGCAATACCGTTAATTACGCCATCCGAGCCAAGATCATTTTGAATTCTTACAAACAAATAGCAATCTTCGCTGTTTGAATCCACGTGTATGGTAGGATCTTTCACATAAGTGTGGCTGGGAATGAGCTTATACTCATTTTCTTTAACCCGTTCGGCGTTCGCAATCTCATTGCCATAGCTATCAACCTTAGCCTCGTCAAGGGTTATCTCAACCTTACCGACAGTAAATGTGTTTTGTACTGAATCTTCCGAGGTGAGAAAAGCCATTGTTACAAACACAGTAGTAACAACGAGTAACACCGCGCATAGAGCCAATACCAATGCTTTTGTTTTTGTTCTCATAACAAAAACCTCCTTAAATATATTTGGGAGCCTTTCGGCGTTACCCCTGCGTAATATCCCCATCTGTTTCGGGAAATTGTTCGTCTTTCTTCTTATCCTTTTTGAATAAATCGGGCAGAAAGACAAGTATCAGCAAAACTGCTCCGGCTGCAATAGCGATATACATACCGGGTGGATGCTGAATATAGTAAGCAACATATCCTAGATACGGTATTTTGAAAACGGGAGTACCAATTAAGTTCTTAAAATGAACAGGCGCACCGTCCTCGGTTTTATTTGCATCACCTTTGGTATAGAAAAGTTGGTTTTCTTCATCAATCCGCACAACACGATGAGTTGACGGAGTTTCGCTCGGAAGAACATATGTAATAACATCG
Organism: Acutalibacteraceae bacterium; assembly: GCA_045542295.1. GTDB lineage: Bacteria > Bacillota > Clostridia > Oscillospirales > Acutalibacteraceae > UBA737. The sequence goes on along the minus strand of JAZQKT010000087.1, from coordinate 441 downwards.
GCAACTTTAATTTCAGACGGATCAACTTCCTTAACATAAATAAGTGATCCCACAGGATATTCCGGCTCCATCGAACCTGAAATTACAGAGTAAACCTGAACCCCAAACAAACGCACACCTATTAAAAGAACTGCAAATATTACTACAAACACAACGACAGTCGTTGAAATAACATTCCAAACTTTTTTTAATGTATTCAGTGCTTTTTTCATATTTGCGGATCACTTTCCTTTGGTTTTCTAAAATACTGTTCAATCGAACGGTAAATAACACGAAACACATGCTCGGTGTAATTATCCTTTTTGGGCATTTCATCATTATGTACCATTACAGCGAAATCAAGCATTACATTTAATATGTGGTTAAGTATCATCCAGACGTCTGCCTCATCCTTAAAAGCATCCTTGAATTTATTTACAAGCGGCATAAATCTTTGCTTGT
>JAZQKT010000086.1:0-4200 GCA_045542295.1 Acutalibacteraceae bacterium | reverse complement strand
GTGGGTTCTACCAAGAACGGTCGTGACAGTGAGTCCAAGCGTCTTGGTGTTAAGCGTGCTGACGGTCAGTTTGTATTGGCCGGTAACATTCTTGTTCGTCAAAGAGGAACACACATTCATCCCGGCAACAACGTAGGCCGTGGCTCTGATGATACACTTTTTGCTCTTATCGACGGTAAGGTAAAGTTTGAACGTGTAGGCAGAGACCGTAAGCAGGTAAGCATTTACGCTGCTGAATAAGTTTAAAACGTTAAAAAAGTCCGGGTTTTATATCAATTCCCGGACTTTATTTTTGTATGGAAGGACAAATAGTTATGAAAATCTGTCATGTTTGTAATGCTCAATGTGATGATACCGCAGAGCTTTGCCCTGTTTGCGGTGCTGACCTTATAGCTGTGAACGATGAAGCAACAGAAGAAAAGGTAATTGAAAATCCTGTTTTGTTGGCAACCTTGGATGATTTTGTTTCGGCTGAAATTTTAAGAGACATACTAAACGAGAACGGTATTCCGAATTCGGGCAGTTCTAATGATGAGGAAGGTATAGTTAAGGTGACCTTCGGCGGTGCTTTCGTTGCAGAAGAGGTTTTTGTGGACAGTAGTGATTTTGAAAAAGCGGAAGAGCTTTACAAAGAGTTTTTGGCGTCAGAAGAATTTGTTTTTGAAGATGAAGAGGACGCAGAGTTTTAATTGCCCTTTTTGGGAAAAAATAAAAAAGCATTTGAGGAAAAATTAGATGTTTGTAGATATTGCAAGTATACACTTAAAGGCAGGAAAGGGCGGTGACGGTGCCGTTTCCTTTCACAGAGAGAAATATGTAGCGGCAGGCGGTCCTGACGGCGGTGACGGCGGCAAGGGCGGAGATATAGTATTTAAGGCGGACAGCAATCTTTCAACCTTGGCTGATTTCCGCTATAAAAGAAAGTACAATGCGGAATGCGGTCAAAACGGCGGAGCTTCCCGTTGTACGGGAAAAAGCGCACAGGATTTAATTATAAATGTTCCTGTGGGCACTCTTGTAAAGGATGCCGAAACAGGCAGAATTATTGCGGATATTTCGGATTTTGAGCTGGTTGTTGTAGCTAAAGGCGGTAACGGCGGTTGGGGTAATCAGCATTTTGCAACCTCAACAAGGCAGGTACCCAGATTTGCTAAAAGCGGAAACCCCGGTGAAGAGCTTGATGTTACCCTTGAATTAAAGCTTTTGGCTGATGTCGGACTTATTGGCTTCCCGAATGTGGGAAAATCAACCCTTGTTTCGGTTGTAAGTGAGGCCAAGCCCAAAATTGCCAATTACCATTTTACAACACTTACTCCTGTTTTAGGCGTGGTGAGAATGGGTGAAGGCTCATCCTTTGTTATGGCAGATATACCCGGTCTTATCGAGGGCGCGGGTGAGGGCGTTGGTCTTGGACACGAATTCTTACGTCACGTTGAACGTTGCAGAATGCTTTTGCACGTTATAGATATATCAGGCAGTGAGGGCAGAGACCCTATTGAGGATTTTGATAAAATCAATCACGAGCTTTCGGTTTTCAGCAGTGAGCTTTGTGAACGTCCGCAGATTGTTGTAGGTAACAAGTGCGATCTTGCCGATGAGGAGGAAATTGCACGCCTAACCCAATATTTTGAAGACAAGGGTTATAAGTTCTTCCCAATAATGGCGGCTATTGCCGAGGGTACAGAGGAGCTTATCAATTATGTTGCGGCAGAGCTTCAAAAATTGCCTCCCATTCTTAAATATGAGGCAGAGCCTAAGCCCGAACCGATAGTTAATACCAATAAGCGTGACTTTACAGTTAGAAAAGCCGATGGAATTTTCTATGTTGAAAACTGCGAATGGCTTGATGATATTATGAATAGAGTAGACCCTGATGACTATGAATCGTTACAGTATTTTGAAAGAACCCTTCGCCAAAGCGGAATTATTGATGCACTGGAAAAGGCCGGTGTAAATGAGGGCGATACGGTAAATGTGTTGGGTATAGAATTTGATTTTGTAAACTAATACTGTGAATTTTAGGTGGTTTATATGGATAATCCAAATTTGTTAAGTCCTTCGGTATTGGCTTTCGTGGGAGATGCGGTTTACGGTCTTTATGTCAGAACCGCTTTGGCAGAGGTTAACCGCCCTTCGGGTGAGTTGCACAGACTTTCGGTTAAGCTTGTAAATGCTTCCGCTCAAGCAAAGGCATATTTTGTAATAGAAAATGCTTTAACCGAAAAGGAAGTGGGAGTTTTTAAAAGGGGACGTAATTTTCACACCTCCTCAACGCCCAAAAGTGCAACCGGCGGTGAATACCATACTGCAACAGGACTTGAATGTCTTTTTGGTTTTTTATATCTTTCGGGTAATACTAAAAGGGCTGACGAGCTTTTTGAAATGATTTGGCAGGACTATATCTTTAATAATGGAGAGAGAAAAAATGAAGCTTAATGTAAAACTTACGGTGCTTATCGGCTTCGCATTTTTGTCTATCAGTTCCTTCTGGCAGATGTATGATAATTTAGTGCCGTTAATCCTTACCGAAACCTTTCAAATTAAAAAGACCTTTTCCGGCGTTATTATGGCGACAGATAATGTTCTGGCACTATTTTTGTTGCCACTGTTCGGCGGAATTTCTGACCGCAGTAGCTTTAAAATAGGTAAACGAAAGCCGTTTATTCTTTTTGGCACCTTGGCGGCGGTTGCGCTTATGATGGGACTGCCCGTTCTTGACAATAGCTATTATGCAAATCCGGCGCTTTGGAAGGTTATTGGTTTTATTTTATTATTGGGCTTCCTGCTTATAGCAATGGGAACCTATCGCAGTCCGGCAGTTGCTTTAATGCCCGACGTTACTCCAAAGCCACTTCGCAGTAAGGGTAATGCCATAATTAATTTAATGGGTGCTGTGGGCGGCATAGTTTATCTTATAGCCAATTCCATTCTTTATTCAAAGAGCAGAACCGAAGGACTTGACCACATTAATTATCAGCCCATATTTATTATAGTTGGCATTATAATGCTGGTGGCACTGTTTATTATAATGTTCTTTGTAAATGAGCCCCTGCTTCGTCAAAAACAGGCAGAGTACGAAAAGGCTCATCCCGAATATGAGCTTACGGTTGAAACCGATGACGGCAAGAAGAAAATGCCTAAAGAGGTTAAAAAGAGCCTTATATTTTTGCTTTGCTCGGTAGCTCTTTGGTATATCGGCTATAATGCCATAACCACTTGGTTTACGGTATATGCTACAAACGTTTGGGGTATGGCTGTGGGTGAGGCAAGTCTTTGTCTTACCGTTGCAATGGCGGGCGCTATTGTAAGCTATATTCCGGTAGGTAATATTGCAAGCAGGATAGGACGTAAGCTTACAATAAAGGTTGGTGCGGCGTTGTTGGCGCTGTGCTTCTTTGTGGCATTTATTTATACTATCTTATTCAGCCAATTTCATTGGTCGCTCTATATTCTTTTTGTATTTGTGGGTGTTGCTTGGGCGGCAATTAATGTTAACAGTCTTCCAATGGTTGTTGAAATGTGCTCGGGTAGTGAGGTTGGAAAGTTTACAGGCTATTATTATACCTTTAGTATGGCGGCTCAAACCGTAACCCCTATAGTGGCAGGATTTTTGCTTGACAATATAAGCTATAGAACTTTGTTCCCTTATGCTACAATTTTCGTTGCGGCCTCCTTTGTTACAATGTGTTTTGTAAACCACGGTGATACAAAGCCTGTTGCCAAAAAGAGCTTGCTTGAAAATTTTGATATAGAGGATTGATTTTAAGTGATTGTTTTTTTAGTGATTGCAGTAGCTTTTATAGCAATTTTGCTTTTTATGGCAATGCCGTCCTTAAGGCGTCATCCTGACCGCAGGCTGCTTTCGGGGCTTAATATTGCACACAGAGGGCTTCATAACAGTGAAATACCCGAAAATTCGATTCCCGCATTTTTAGAGGCGGCAGCTCACGGTTTTGCTATTGAAAATGATATTCACATAACTGCTGACGGTGAAATCGTGGTTTTCCACGATAATACACTTGACCGCATGTGTGGAGTTTCACGTAAAATTGAGGATATGACCTTGGCCGAAATCAAAGAATGCAGGCTTAAAGGCACAAATGAGAGGATTCCCACTTTAAAGGAATGCTTGGATGCGATTGATGGCAGAGTGCCGCTCCTTATAGAATTTAAGTGCAATAGCGTCAACTGTGATAAACT
>JAZQKT010000085.1:0-9111 GCA_045542295.1 Acutalibacteraceae bacterium | reverse complement strand
GAGAAGTCTGTTATTCTCGGTATCTGACCAGTCAAAATTACGAGTAATGGAATATGTGGGGATAGGATACTGGAAGCCGCGGCCGTTAGCATCACCCTCAACCATAACCTCAATAAAGGCTTTGTTAACCATATCCATTTCGGCCTTACAATCCTTATACTTGAAGTCCATCTCCTTGCCGCCTACGATACAGTTAAGCTCTGCCAAATCGTTAGGAACGGTCCAGTCAAGAGTAATATTTGTAAAGGGAGACTGTGTACCCCAACGTGAAGGAGTGTTTACACCGTAAATAAAGGACTGTATACACTGCTTAACCTCTTTGTAGGAAAGATTATCAACCTTTACAAAGGGAGCTAAATATGTATCAAAGGATGAAAATGCCTGTGCGCCTGCCCATTCGTTCTGCATAATACCAAGGAAATTAACCATCTGGTTGCAAAGTGTTGAAAGGTGAGCCGCAGGTGCAGAGGTGATTTTGCCCGGAACACCGCCGAGACCCTCTTGAATAAGCTGCTTTAAGGACCAGCCTGCACAGTAACCTGTGAGCATTGAAAGATCATGAATGTGGATATCTGCATTGCGGTGAGCGTTGCCAATCTCATCATCATAAATTTCAGAAAGCCAATAGTTAGCTGTTACTGCACCCGAGTTTGAAAGAATAAGACCGCCTACAGAATAGGGAACGGTGGAATTTTCTTTAACACGCCAGTCATTAACATTAAGGTAATTATCTATGATTGCCTTATAGTCAACCATTGTTGCGGTAAGGTTACGAACCTTCTCTCTCTGGCGACGGTAGATGATGTATGCCTTTGCAACATCGTCATAACCGGCCTTAATAAGCACAGACTCAACACTGTCCTGAATGTCCTCAACAGCGATTGCCTGATTTTCAATTTTAGGTTCAAATTCAGCAGTTACCTTAAGTGCCAAAAAGTCAATTATATTAGCATTATACTGCTTGTTGCAGGCTTCAAATGCCTGTGTGATAGCCGAGCTGATTTTTCCAAGGTCGAAGGAAGCTATCTTTCCGTCTCTTTTTACTACGTTATACATCTTTACTCTCCTTTTTCTTTAGTTTCATTTTTAGTGTGCGTGTTACATTATAATGTATATCTTGTGTGTTGTCAAGCCCCAATTTTACTATATATTGTGGTTTTTCTTATTCGTTGCGAATTTTTGCCGCTAAAACGTTTATTGATGCGGCTTTGAGCATTTCACACAATTTTTCTTTTGGTACGGGAAGTTGTTTTTCGGCTATAATATCCCCCGAATCGGTAAAGTTTTGAAGAAAATATTTCTTTGCGCCCTTTATCCACCGGCCGATTTCCGCTATATCCTCTACTGTATGGAGGCCATCGGTCACAGTGGTTCTGAACTCATAATCAACCTTACCCAAAAGCAAAAAGTCAACACTCTTTTCAATATTTGAAATATCAACCTCTGCCCCTGCGGTAAGACTGTATTTTTCCTTTGAATTTTTAATATCCATTGCAACATAATCAATTAACCCGCTCTCTACAAGAGCTATAAGCTTTTCGGGGTTACTGCCGTTAGTATCAAGCTTTACGGAATAGCCCAGCGCCTTGACCTTGCGGATAAATTGCTCAATGTCGGGCTGTAAAAGTGGCTCACCCCCCGAAATACAAACCCCATCTAAAATACCGCTTCGCTTCTCAAGGTAAGCAAAGATTTCTTCTTCGCTCACGTTATATGAATTATCAATATGTGTCACAAGCGAGGCATTATGACAAAAAGGGCAGCGAAAATTACAGCCTGCAGTAAAAACAATGCAGGCCGTTTTTTCGGGAAAATCAAGTAAAGTAAGCTTTTGAAAACCGTTTATTTGCATTTCATTCACCTATATATTGTATGTGTTATTTTTGTTTATTTGGCTAGGCTGACGAGAGTCGAACCGTAATCTCATTATACCACACTATCAAAAAAAAGAAAGAGACAATATCATACAAAAAAGGAGAGGAAAATTTTCCTCTCCTTAAGCTTTTTCGCTTTGCTTTGTTAAATACTCGCAAATCCTTATAATCCGTGACTATCAACAAGATACCTTGCTGTTTTGCTCATAAAGCAAGCGGCATCAAAATAAAGCTCTTTAGGAAACTTTTTCATAAAGTTATCCGCCTCAAGGCTGAATGTGCCCTTATAACCGACTTCGCCCAAAGCAACCATAAATTTGTCCCAATCAATTTTAACCTTGGGGCCCTCGAACATCATATTAATTCCCGAATTGTTAAACATTAAATCGTGGGTATCGTCCTTACCGTCATTATCGTGAACGTGAAGTGTGGCAAGGCGGTCACCTAAAGTATAAACCATACTTTCGGGTGTGCGGTCAGTAAGAATGGCATGACCCACGTCAAGGCAGGTGTCAAACTCATCGCCCAAAGTCTTTGCCAATTCAAGCATTTCCTCGGCACTGCTGCAAACAGAGGGGCAAATGCAGTTTTTATCATCGTCAAAATGCCACATATTCTCAATAGCAACCTTAACGCCGTACTTTTGAAGATAAGGCTTCATTTTACCGTAATACTCAAGATTAAGCTCAAAATTCTCTTTATATAATGTGTCATATCTGCGGTCGGGCATTATAAGCGGATGCACAACAACATAAGGACACTCCATAATAGCCGCAGTAATTATTGCTTTTTTGGCAAGGCTGTCCCAAAGCTCTGTTCTAGACATATAATCTGGCACAGAGGGGTTAGGTATTTGGGCATGAATTTGACCGAATAAAATACCCGCCTCATCCGCTACAGCCTTAAGCTTTTTAGCGTGTGCCTCAAAACCATCGGTATTATAAACACCCTTTTCGGCATCGTGGATAAACATTGAATAATCCATTGCATCAAAGCCCGCTTTAGCAAGCATTCTTATAGCTTCCTCTTCACCGAAAGCCCTTGCAAGTGTGCCTGTTGTACTGCTTATTTTCATAAACATCCCTCACAAATATTATATTTACAAGGTAATATTAGCACAAGGACTCTTGGATTTCAACCACTAATTAAACTTTTTTGAAAGCTTTTTAAGCGGCAGTCTCAAAAGTGCCATAACAGCAACCGCAATTACGGTATTAGGCAGCATATAAAGCGCATTGTATACAACCGAATAAAGCACTGCATTTGAAATTACAACTCCTGCAACCTCTGTAGCTGTTGCAATTGCGTAAATTGTAATTCCGCTTATAAAGTGTATTAAAAATCTTGCAATACAGCCCACAAGGGTTGAAAGCTCCACAGCCCAAAATCTTCCCTTAAAGGCACCTGCAACGCCCACTGCGGCATAAGCCAAAACATAGTCAAGCAAAACCGAGGGCAAGCCATAACCGATACCGCCGCCTATAAGGCATTTTAAAAAGCCGAACACTCCTCCGCTCAAAACACCGTAAGCCATACCGTGACGGAAAGCGATTATAAATAAAGGTATCATAACCAAATCAATATCGCCGCCAAAAGCAGGTCCGGGAATTTCAATCGGCATAAGCGCCAACGACAAGGCTATAAATATAGCGCATTCGGTAATTTTGTAGACAGGTTTTTTTAGATTTTCTTTCATTTTTTCTTTCTCCTTCAAAATCGTTTTGCAATTCACTGAGGACAAAGGGCTTCTGCTCTCCGGATAACAGAAAAGCCGCAGGCAATATACCTGCGGCAATACTTTTAACGTATTTCCCTACGGCGGCATTATCCGCATCAGGTAACGGTCGAAGTCATAGTATTTTCAAAAAACACGGACTTCCTCTCAGCCTGAGTTTCATCAAGCTCCCTATTGCAAGGCGATTATAACACTCCGGTAAAATTTTGTCAAGTTTTTTCTTTAGCATTTATTGTGCATATAGTACCACAAACCACCATATATAGTAGAAAAATAGTATATTTTGCGGTTTTTGAAAAATTAAACACAATATATTGTTGACAAATGTTAAAATATAAGGTAAAATAACCTTGCACCGACGAAACGCCGATGCAGTATTCTTGCGTGACTGACGGATTACGGGGACAAACCCCGGTGGAGCGCAGGTTAAATCAGCCGACCGTCTGGGCAATTCAGTTTTTTGATTTCAAAAACTGGATAGCCCTTTTTTTGACTAAGCAGAGGAGATTACTATGGAACACAATAATTGGAATGGCTTTAAAACAGGTGTATGGCAGGATGAAATCAATGTGCGTGATTTTATTCAGTGCAATTATAAGGAATATTCGGGTGATGCCGGCTTTCTTTCGGGCGCAACCCCAAGAACCGCCTCACTTATGAAAAAGGTTGAAGAGCTTTTCTCGCTTGAAAGACGTTACGGAGGTGTCCTTGATATTGACACCTCAACCGTTTCTTCTCTTACAAGCTACTCACCCGGATATATTGATAAAACAAATGAGCTTATTGTGGGACTTCAGACCAACCGCCCCTTAAAGCGCGGAGTTAATCCCTTTGGCGGTATCAGAATGGCACGTCAAGCGTGTGAAGCCTACGGATATAAGTTAAGCGATAAAATTGAGGAAGAATTCCGCTATAAAACCACCCATAATGACGGTGTTTTCAGAGCCTATACCGATGAAATGCGCCTTGCACGCAGATGTCACGTTATAACAGGTCTGCCCGATGCTTACGGCAGAGGAAGAATTATAGGTGACTACCGCCGTGTCGCTCTTTACGGAATTGACCGCCTTTTAGAAGAAAAGAAGAAGGATAAAGCATGTCTTGAAGGGGGCGACTTTGCAACCGAGCAAATACGCCTTATTGAGGAGCTGTCCCGTCAGATACTTTTCCTTGGATATATGAAGGAAATGGCAAAAATGTATGGCTGTGACATAAGCCGGCCTGCCGCAAACACACACGAGGCTATTCAGTGGACCTATTTTGCATACCTTGCCGCTATTAAGGAGCAAAACGGTGCCGCAATGTCGCTTGGTCGTGTAAGCACGTTCTTTGATATTTATATTGAGCGTGACATTAAAAACGGTATTTTAACCGAAGAAAGCGCCCAAGAGCTTATTGACGATTTTGTAATCAAGCTTCGTATGGCAAGGCATCTTCGCACCCCCGAATATAATGAGCTTTTCGGCGGCGACCCAATGTGGATAACCGAAGCTGTCGGCGGTATGGGTGAAGACGGGAGAACACTTGTTACGAAAAGCAGCTTCCGTATTCTTAACACCCTTTATACTTTAGGCTCTTCACCCGAACCTAACCTTACTGTGCTTTGGTCAAACTCCCTGCCGGAGGGCTTTAAAAAATTCTGTGCCAAGGTTTCCTGCGATACCGACTCTATTCAATACGAAAATGATGACCTTATGCGCCCGATTTACGGTGACGATTATGCTATCGCCTGCTGTGTTTCGGCAATGAAGGTAGGCAAGCAGATGCAGTTCTTTGGCGCTCGCTGTAATTTGGCAAAGCTGTTGCTTATCGCAATCAACGGTGGCTATGATACCACAAGCGGTATTCATATCGGCCCCCAAATGGAGGTTATGGATACCGAAAAATTGGATTACGAAGAGCTTACAAAAAGATTTGATATTTACATAGAGTGGCTCTCCCGCCTGTATGTAAACACAATGAATGTTATACATTATATGCACGATAAGTATGCCTATGAAAAATCGCAAATGGCTCTGCACGATACCGAGGTTGAGCGTTTTATGGCATTTGGCATAGTAGGTCTTTCGGTTGTGGCAGACTCTTTAAGTGCAATAAAATATGCTAATGTTAAGCCTATAAAGGATCAAAACGGTTTTGTTACCGATTTTGAGACCAAGGGCGATTTCCCGAAATTCGGAAATGACGATGACCGTGTTGACCTTATTGCAAAGGAGCTCACCCACAAAATGATTACCGAGCTTCGCAAAACACGCACCTATCGCCACGCGATCCACACGCTTTCTGTGCTTACTATTACCTCAAATGTTATGTACGGTAAAAACACCGGCGCCACTCCTGACGGCAGAGCAAACGCCGAAGCCTTTGCTCCGGGCGCTAACCCGATGCACAACCGTGAAGAAAACGGTGCCTTGGCTTCCCTTAACTCGGTTGCAAAATTAAGCTATGATGACTGCCGTGACGGTATTTCAAACACCTTCTCCATAACCCCCGATGCCCTTGGAAGAAACGAGGATGAGCGTCACAGCAATTTGGTTGCCATTCTTGACGGTTATTTTGCAAAGAAGGCACACCACATTAACATAAACGTGTTAAACCGTGAAACACTTATCGAAGCATACAACAACCCCGAAGCCTACCCCAACCTTACAATACGCGTTTCGGGCTATGCGGTTAATTTCCACAAGCTTTCACGTGAACAGCAAAAAGAGGTTATAAGCCGCACCTTCCACGAGGCTATGTAGCTATGGATAAACCGACTGTAATGGGTAGAGTCAGCTCTATCCAAACCCTTGGCACGCTGGACGGTCCGGGTGTTCGGTTTGTGGTTTTTATGCAGGGCTGTAATTTGCGTTGCGGCTGCTGTCACAACCCCGAAACATGGGAGCTTTCAGGAGGAACGGAATATTCGCCAAAACAGCTGGCTGAAAATGCCGCAAAATATCGGGAATATTTCGGTGCTTTGGGCGGAATTACCCTTTCGGGCGGCGAACCGCTTTTGCAGGCAGAGTTTGTGGCAGAGTTGTTTTACGAATGTCACAAACTGGGAATTAACACCTGCCTTGACACCTCGGGAAGTATTCTCAATCAGGCTGTGAAAACCGCTTTGGCTCATACTGACCGTATTTTGCTTGACATTAAGTATACCAATGACCGAGATTATCTCAAATATGTCGGTTGCAGTATTGAAAAACCACTCGAGTTTTTGGATTATGTAAACCAAATAAAAATCCCTGTCACACTGCGCCAGGTCATAATTCCAACCATTAATGACAACGAAGAAAATATTTTAAAGCTTAACGAGATAATTAAAAAATACCCCTGTACCGAGAAGCTTGAGTTACTGCCCTTTAAAAAGCTTTGTTCGGCAAAGTATGACAATTTAGGGTTGGATTTTAAATTCAAAGACCTCCCCACCCCCACTGCAGAGCAAATAAAACAGCTTGAAGGTTTAATTGAAATGGAATAAAAATAGGACTGTCTCACTTTATTTGTGAGACAGTCCGTTTTTGTTATACGATTAACAACCTCTCCATTTCTTCCGAGAGCTTATCATTTTGAATATGAACCTTAATTTCGTTAGACAACGCATTTGTTCTTAAATGCATAACAACGCTTGTAATGCCCGCCTTTTTGCGAAGCGGTGTCGTTACATTTTCTGCCGCAATAAGATTCTTGGACATAAACACCGTAATGTTTTTAGTGAATCCACCGTAATACGCTGTTATTTTACCGTTGCCTATAGCAAGACCGTTGTTTTGGTAGCTAAGAACAGCACACAATGCTTTTATAGAGAACACAACGGCGCCTGCACATATCACCGCTAATGCAACCGCAGCGATAACCGAGGAGGATACACTGAATATCAGCATAAATGCGATTGCTTGCAACAGCGCAACACCTGTTACGATACCAAGCGTTAAAGCAAACCATGATACAAACGGGAAATAGGAAACCGCTTTTGTCTGCTTTTTGTCCGGAACATAATCGGGCAATACCTTACCCAAGATTTCGCCTATTTCACCATACTTACAAAACGGAACAAGCACGCCAAGCCCGGCATTCTTATCATCGTCACCGCTATTGACAGTATAACCAATCACCTCAAGTCTGATGGACGCAAAACCGAGCATCCTTTGTACAAGGCCTTGGGTAATCTTAACTGCCTTGATTCTGTCATAACTAAAGGTATTGGTATGCCGTTCCAAAAGTCCGTAAGAAATTTGAATGTCATTTCCACGCTTGGTGATTTTGAACTTATAGTATCCAACAAACGAATGAATCATACACCCGATAAATGAGAAAACCGAGAAGAGTAACATCGCACCCACAGTAATCAAAATCGCGAATAAGAAATACTGTCCCCACGTGCCAAGAGTATCAAGCTGCAGCATCAGTTTGCAAATGCCAAGCACGACAATAACCAACACACCGAATAACACCGTAAAAAATGCGGTTGATGCAATATTTATAAGGGTGTACAGCATTTTCCTGCCGGAGGTAAACCGATATAAGCTATCTTGATCGGAAAGTAAAACTTCTTCTTTTGCTTCGCCGGCAACTCGCGCGCCGCTTTCTTTTAATGCGTTCAATTCATCCATCAAGGCGTCAACGGTCTTTGCCTTCTCAATAATGATTATTTCAGCCTGATGCGAGGTATTTGTAGAGCCACTGTCAACCGTCAGAATCGCAATGCCAAAGATTCTATGAAACAGATTTTGCTTTTTGTTAATTGCGTGTACCTTTTTGTAGTCTAAAACAGACCGTTTTCTAAAAAGAACACCTCTGTTGCATTCGATTTCATTTTCTGTCAGCGCATAGCCGGAGGTTTTGTAATACATTACTCTGTAAACGATAAAGCAAAGATAGATTACCGCAAAAGCAATTACAAAAAACGGCATTGCAGCCATAACATCTTCGGGGCTTGCTTCATCATCAAGGAAAAGGTCCTTTAGAAAAACAACAAGAAGCACTAAACTTCCGAAAAAATCCGACAGTAAGCTTGAATAAATATATCCCTTGTCAAATCTCTTCATTCTTCAGCTCCTCAACTCTCACTTCAAGGTTATGCTCAAGCTCATCAATCATACGGTCTGCTTCAGCGGTCGTAAGAGTAGAAATATCAAAATTTGACCCCGCCGTCGAGACTGTAACATCGCTTAAGCTTAACATCATCATAAGAGGTCCCTGCGTTCTGTGAAGGTCTTGAATTTGGCAAACAGGGATCACCACTCTTTGTTTGAAAACAATTCCCTGTTTCACAATAATCCTTTTATCATCATAGCCCCAAGCATACATCTTATAACGCAAAGCCGGCAGAACAAGAGTTAAGCCAAGAAGCAAAACAACAGGTGTTCCTACGCCTAATAAAACGGCAAGCGTTACATTACTATTTGCTCCCGCAGCCTTCAAAATTACTGCCGCAACTGCAAAGATACCTAACAGCACCAACGCAATAATAGCCGCACGAATATACCATAGCTTAAGTACACTTTTATCCAA
>JAZQKT010000084.1:0-5543 GCA_045542295.1 Acutalibacteraceae bacterium | reverse complement strand
TGACCTACAGTATAAATATTCATACGGTTTGTACCTGCACCGATAATGCCACGCAGACCTGCCGTTCCAAATTCAAGGCTTTGATAAAAGGCATCGGAAATAAGTTCCTCGTTACCTGCCATAGCTTTAAGCTCGGCTGTTAAATCGGGATCACCCGAAGCCTTTTCGCACCATAAATTGTAAAGTTCATTAATCATTAGAATCGCTCCTCGCAATAAGTTATTAGGAAATTTTATTTATTTACTAAAGGTTATTTCACAGCCGATAGCCTGCTGACATTCAGTAAGCCCTTCGGCTACTATAGCCTTTGTTCTTTCAAAGCTTCTTTTAGCTTTTCCTGCTGATGCGGAATCAAGTTTATACTTTGTGCTTCCCCAATCGGCAGACTCTAAAGGATAAATTGTATATTGATAACCGCTTCCGCCACGGTATTTATTAACCCAGGTAGGGATAATATCAATACTTTCAAGTGTCACATCTTCACCGTATTTTTTAAGTGTGTAGGTGAAGAACATACCGTCCTCGGTGTGACCGGAGGGACAACTATCCATAAGCTCCTGACGCTGATTGGAAATTGCATTTCCCGTTGAATAAAGACAAACGGTTGTATTCTCACCGTCCTCGGAGTGGATAAGCTCAACAGGCTCAATAACGTGAGGATGACTGCCTATTATAATATCAACACCAAGGTTTGAAAGCTTTTGTGCTATTGTTTTTTGCCAGGTGTTTTCATTTAGCTTGTATTCATTGCCCCAGTGCATATAGAAAACAATAAATTCTGCACCGTTTGACCTCATTGTTTTAATGGTATTCTCTGCATCCTTGTAAAATTCATTAATTCTGGCATAAGAGAATGATGAAATAAGATTATTTGCATCTTTGGAAATTATTGAACCGTTAATATACTTTCTGCCCTCAAGTGCATTTTCGGGGTCGCTTTCGTAGGTGTAGTTTGCCATGCCGATTTTAATGCCGTTAACATTTTTAACAGTAAAAATAGGATCGGCTTCGGTCTCTCTTGTGCCGATAAATTCAATACCCTTTTGCTTTAGCACCTGTGCCGTACGCTTAAGACCGAAAAGACCGGTGTCATAGCAGTGGTTATTGGAGGTGAGCAGAAAATTAAGACCGGATGCCTTTATGACGTCAGCCAAACTGTCAGGTGTGTTGAAAGCGGGATAACCGCTGAATTTACCCGACTCACTACCGCCGAAGGTTACCTCTAAATTTGCAACAGCAAGGTCGTGCGCCTTAAAATAAGAAGCCGATTCCTTAAAGAATGCGCTGAAATCGTAACCGTCACCGGTGGAAACCTTTGCACCGTCAAGCTGGGTGCTGTGAACCATTATGTCACCTGTGCTGAGCACGGTAGCATAGCTTTCTTTAATCGCTTCATTCTGTGCCGAGGAGGAAGGCTTTGATGAGTGACCGTTTTCTTTATCGGTATTTTCAGAGGAGTTATTGAAGTTTATTGCAGAATGAAGCACAAAGCTCATAATTGCAATAACAGCAACTAAAAGGAAAGCACAGCAGGCTAAAAATATTCTTCGTCTGATAATTGCTTTTCTGCGTTTTGAAAACTTTTTAGGCATTTTTAAAACTTCCTTTTTAAATTTTTAAAGCTTAAATAATAAAACAAAGCGGAATGGGAAGTAAAATTGACGGCAGATAATTCATAACCTTAATTTTAGTTATTCCCAGCATGTTTAAACTTAATGCGATTATAAGTGCGGAGCCTATTATGGACATTTGGGTCACTGCGACCTCGGTTAAAACGGGGGAAACAAAGCTTGCCAGCAAGGTGATGCCGCCTTCAATTAAAAGCACCGGTATTGCGGCAAACAGAACACCTGCTCCAAAGGTTGCGGTAAGAGCTACGGTTGATACAGAGTCAATAACCGTTTTGGAATAAAGCATGGAATTATCTCCGTTAATTCCGCTTTCAATAGAGCCCACAACCGTCATAGCGCCCACGCAGAAAAGCAGTGTTGCCGTTACAAAGCCTTCGGCAAAGCGACCATCACCTCGGCTCAATTTTTTTTGAAGCCTTAAGCCAAGTCGGTTTATCTGCTTATCAAGGTCAATAAGCTCACCTAAAACCGAACCTAAAGCAAAAGAAATTATTATAACAATTATTTTGGCTTTCGTTTCAAAAAAACCGGTGATGCCTATGTACATAACGCAAAGCGCCATACCGTGCATCAAGGCGGTTTTAACCTTTTCGGGAATCCCTTTTTTAAGGAGCAGACCGAAAAAACCTGCCACTATTACAACAAAAAAATTAACCACCGCTCCGCTTAAAAGTATTTTGCCAAGCGGAGTATTGGATAAAGTGTTTAAAAATCCCATAATTTTCACCAATACAAATATACATTAAAACGCAGAAAAAATCAATAAAAATAACGTTATTTTTTTAATCTAAAGGCTTTGTATATATGTATTTTGAGGGTGGGACACCCAATGCCTTATGAAAGACAGAGGAAAAATACTTATAATCGGTGAAGCCGCTCATTTCTGCTACCTCACCAAGGGTGTAGTAACCGCATTCTATCAGCCCTACCGCATATTTAATTCTTGCGTTGATTATGTATTTTTGAGGTGAAATTCCAAATTCCTCTTTAAACAGTCTTCTAAAATAAACCTCGCTTATAAAGGATTTTTGGGCGGCTTGTTTTATTGTAAGCTCGGGGTTTTTATAATTTTCCTTTAGGTATTCTACTGCGCTTCGCATTTTGGGATTAAGCTTGGTTTCCTTAAAGGCTTGGCGGTAAAGCTCGGCAAAAATGTTGTTAAGCAAGGCTGCGGCGGTGTGCTTATAGCCAAGCGGTTTTTCTTGCCAGCATTTTAGAATTTCCTTAAAAAGCTCCCCTAATTTTTCGGGGTTTGGAGGTAAAAAGGTTTCAATGCTTTTGGAAAAATAATTAAGCGAATGAAAGTGAATAACTATTAGCTTGTCGTGCTTTGAAATTCTGGTGTAATCTATTCTTGAAGGGACAAAATTTATAGAATTATTGTTAAGCGAAAAATCTCCGTCCTTGGTTTTTAAAACGGTATTTCCTATAAATCTGAAGGACAATGCGTCAAAATTACGGTTGCTGTTAAAAATACGTATATCTTTTTGTTCTATTTCAAGCACGTCTAATATATCAAAGGATATTTTTTCTTTATCGAAAATCAATACTGACACCTGCCTTTATGGGAATATTTTAATATATTTGTTTCGTTTTTTCAACCTTTATTTTCGAAATCAAGGTGTACATAGGCGAAAATTATATTATAATAAGGATATAAATACTTGCTTTGGAGATGTGTTAAATGAGTTTCAACAGATGTTCAAACCCCAGCGATTTAAGAATTACCGATATGCGCTTTGTCGATATAGACGGAGCACCTAAAAGATGCACGATTTTGAGAATTGATACCAACCAAGGTATATCGGGCTTTGGTGAGGTGAGGGACGCTTCTTCTAAAACCTATGCACTTATGCTTAAAAGCCGCATTTTAGGCGAAAACCCTTGTAATGTAGATAAGATTTTCAGAAAAATAAAACAGTTTGGCGGTCCTTCGCGTCAAGGCGGTGGTGTATCGGGAATTGAAATTGCCCTTTGGGACTTGGCAGGCAAGGCGTACGGCGTACCGCTTTATCAGTTGCTTGGCGGTAAATTCAGAGATGAAATAAGGGTGTACTGTGACACCGATGTTGACGGCAAGCATACAGGTCACGATATGGGACTTGCTCTCAAAAAGAGAATGGATATGGGCTTCACATTCCTTAAAATGGATCTTGGTATAGGTCTTTTGCTTGATGAACCGGGAACACTTAATGCACCGCTCGGTTTTATTGAAGATATGAAAAAGTATGCAAGCCATATTCTTAATGTTCAAGGTGGCAGTGTTACAGCAGATATGGTAAAGCATCAAAAAAGCTATTCAATAGTTACAACCGCACACCCTCATACCGGAATACACCTTACAGAAAAGGGACTTGATTTCCTTGAAAACTATGTAAAAGAGGTTCGCGAGGTTATCGGTTACGAAGTGCCCTTGGCTATTGACCATTTCGGACATATATGTGTTGAAGACTGCATTCGTTTTGCTCGCAGAATGGAGCCTTATAATCTTGCTTGGATTGAGGATATGGTGCCTTGGATGTATCCCGACCAGTATGTAAGACTTAAAAATTCAACAACCATTCCTATTTGTACCGGTGAAGATATTTATCTTAAAGAAGGATTTGAAAACCTTATTAAAGCGGGCGGTGTATCTGTAATTCACCCTGATATTTTAACCTGTGGCGGCGCTTTAGAACTTAAAAAGATAGGTGACATTGCAGACGAATATGGTGTTGCAACCGCAATACATATGGCAGAAAGTCCTGTGGCTTGTTTGGCGGCAGTTCACACTGCAGCAGCCATGCACAATGTATTAGCGCTTGAATTCCATTCTGTAGATGTTCCTTGGTGGGCAGATATGGTAACGGGAATTGAAAACCCCATATTTAAAGACGGATTCATAAAAGTTCCCGAAAAACCCGGCCTTGGCTTTGATGACCTTAACGAAGAGGTTTTAAGACAGCATATTAACCCACAAATCCCCGGCTATTTTGAGCCTACAGATGAATGGAATAAGGAATTTTCTAACGACAGAATTTGGTCCTGATAATTATGAGGTAAACTTATGAACAGAGATTATATTTTAGAGAGCTTTTTAAAGAATAAAGAGAAGTTAGAAAAGCGCAATGCGGAAGGCATTGAAAAATATCGCAAAGGCAATTTCACTTTGAAATTTTCTGCAAAGGCGGGACAAAAGGTTAGCGTTAAACAGAAGAAACACGCATTCTATTTTGGAACAACGGCATTTATGCTTGGCAGCTTTGAAAAGCCTGAAAAGGAAATACAATATAAAGAAGCTTTTGCTAATCTGTTCAACCAAGCGGTAGTTCCATTCTATTGGTCTGATTTTGAGCCACAAGAAGGTCATTTACGTATGAGGACGGACAGTGAATTTATATATCGCCGTCCTGCACCTGATACCTGCCTTGAATTTTGTAGCGAATACGGTATTGAGCCCAAGGGTCACTGTTTAACCTGGAGTAGCTTTGTTCCAAAATGGCTTGAAGCATATTCCTCAAAAGAGCGGAAGAGAATTCTTGAACGTCGCTTTAAAGAAATAGCAGATGAATATGCTCTTAAAATCCCATCATTTGACATTGTTAATGAAAGCGCCAGTAATTATCGCCGTGGTGTAAAAACATTGTTTGAAAACTACGATGAATACGGTTTGCAATTGGGTAAGAAATATTTTCCCGATAATATCAAAATATTGAACGAAACCAATGAGGCCATTTGGCGGGATTATCACACAGAAGGAAAATATATGGCCTTTAATATGCAGTTGCAGGACTTTATCCGACGTGGAATTCCGTTCGATGAAATCGGACTGCAATACCATATTTTTAAGGCAACGGAAGAGATGGAAAATCCAACTGTTCGTAATACATATCTGGATGCAGAAGCTATGCTTGAAATTTTAGATATTTATGA
>JAZQKT010000083.1:0-6168 GCA_045542295.1 Acutalibacteraceae bacterium | reverse complement strand
ACATTCTACAGAACGCTTTAAATCATCAAAATTCTTTGTATTATAAACGCCCACTATAAAGGACACCAGTGGTTTATCCGACATTTTTCTACCTCCTTTGCAAATGAATCACATTTTTTCAACTATTTTCTTTACGGTTTCTTTAACAAATTTTTTGTTATTTTCAAAATCCGATTTACTCCAATTTGAATAATCATTTTCTTTTTCTCTGATTTTGGCTATTTCCTTTGCTAAATCCAATTGAGGCTTACCCTCGACATCCACTTCGTTTCTGAAGGTTCGGGAAAGGATAACACTGCTTGAACCCAAACGGTAATGCTCGGCAAGAATAGCATCAGCAGGAAGCATACCTTCACCTATTTTTCCCATTCCGCCAAAGCCGAAGGGGATTCCCTTTGCCTTTATTTTTTCCGCTATATAATCAAGCAAACCGCCGGAGAGCACCTCGAACATAAATCCGAGTCCCAAACCTATATGCAAATCGTTAAGACCGATATAAAGCTCATCAACACCGTCAACGGCTAAAATATCGTCAATTCGTGTCATTGCTTGGGTAGTTTCTATCATAGGCACACATTTAGCTCTGCCGCCTACCAGCTCCACAAAGATTTTTACGTCTTCGGCATCAAAAACCATAGGCAACATAATTATATCGGCTCCTGCGTTACAAACAGCATCAATTTCCGCCTTAGAAAGCGGATTTATGGGATTAACACGTACCAAAAGCTCCGATTTTTTAAGAGCTGTTCTCATAGGAGCAACGTCTTGCACAGTATTACAGGTAAGGTAGGTATTTCTACCCTTTTGTCTTTCTGCCTTGTTTATGTATTCAAGGTCAATAAAAATTCTGTCCACGCCGGTTTCTTCGGCTTTTTTGGCGAATTCGACATTTCCCGTAAGAAGCATCAGTTTCATCATAGTATCTTTTTTCTCCTTAAAATACTTTCTCTGTCTTCTATAATTCTATTAACCATAACCGAACGTTCAAAGTTGCTTATTGTATGCTCGTAAACCTTTTCGCCCAAAATAAGGCGTAGCTCATCATTATCTAACAAACGTTTCATGGCTTGTGCAAGCGCCTCGCTTTGTTGAGCAGGAACCAATAAGCCGTTTTCACCATCGGTTATAAATTCATTAGGTCCCAAAATATCGGTGGTTATTATTGGCGTTTTCATAGCCCCCGCTTCCTGAAGGACCATCCCGAAGCCTTCCCGATACGAAGGATGCACCATAACGTCAAAAGCACTTACGTATCTGTAAACGTCATTAACTCTTCCTGCGAAAATAACGTTTTTATTACTCTTTGCCCAATCGTAAAGCTCAGAAGATAATTGTTCGGTATATTCCGAAGGGCCAACCAAAAGCAAATACACGTTTTCCTTTGAGACATTTTTAAAGGCTTCTAATAATTCGTTTATTCCTTTATCTTTTTGTATACGCCCTATAAATCCAAAGACAAAAGCTTCCTCTGAAATTTCAAAGGTCTTGCGAATTTCTTCTCTATACTGTTCCTTTTTGCTTAAATCGAATTTTGAGCAATCTACTCCAACAGTACCGCCAAGGCCTAAAACCTTTACCTTTTTAGCTGGATAAATGTGGTCTTTTATGCACATTTCTCTGTTTTTATGGCTTACTTGACGTATATCAGTTGAAAACAAAGCAGCGGTTTTTTCAATAATAACCGACAAAGTTCTTGACAATCCCGAAAGGCCGGTATATCTTGCACCCCAATGATTATAAATACGAACAGGAACCCGTGTAAGCCAACCGGCTATTGCGGCACAAAAAGAAACGTTTTCGGTACCATATTCTATAATATCAGGACGTATTCTTCTGAATTCTTTAATAAGCTTGAAAACACAAGAAAAAGTTTTCTTAAAGCTGAAGCCTCTTACTAAATCAAGCTTTATACATTTATAGTCTTTTGAATATTCGTTATAAAACTCGTCGGTCATACCGCTCATAAGGGTTATGTCGTATTTTTCTTTTGAAACTGCAGAAACCATTGGCATCATAAAAGATTTCAAACTGGCATCTACAGTAGTTAAAAAAACGTATTTAATTTTGCTCATAACCTTCACCCGACTTTGTTTATAATATTACTTCACTTATATATTCCAGTTCTTTTTTTCCGTAACGCTGGTCAATGGTAATAGGAACCATATATTTTGAAAGTTCATATTCAAAAGTGTCTTCTTCAACCTCATTAAGGACGTAAGCCCACCAATGACCCTGAAAATGCTTTTTTTCTATTAAACGCTTTAAAAGCGTTTCGTCCTCAATCATCAAAGGGTAAACCATAGGCACACAGCTATCATCAAAGTACGTTTCCACGTTTAACAGATTTATACCGCTATATAGCTCTTTTGCAAAGGCAAAATTTTCTTTTCTTTTGCATATGTTCAATTCATAGTCAGTACCGTCTAATATACTTCTCGTTAAATAAGACATCTTCATAACGTCTTCACTGTCTATACGTTCTTCGTTCAAGGTTCTTGCCGCATAGGTTTTTCCCTCACAGCCGTATTCACATCGCATAAGCAAAAAAGCCGCAGTATCAGAAGAAAAGCATTGTGCATATTCATCTTTAAATTTGTGAGCAGAATTACCGATAACGTAAGCTCCGTCAGGCACTCCAACAAATTTTCTTGCAGAATAAACATTCATACAGCCCTTTAATGGCTCAGCGAAAAAGGCCTGAGAGTTATCAATTATAACGTTCTTATAGTCTTCGGAAAGCACTGACATTCTGCTTTTTGACATAATTCCGAAATAATTCACAAGAATAACTGCTTCATTATCCTTCTGGTCGATATCAACAGGGTTAAACTTATGGTCAATATGATAATATTTAATCTTGACGCCTTTTTTATCCAAAAAATTTCTTACTGTTTCGCATTGATAGTAAGGTATCCAAACCGCAGTACAATTCATAATGCGAACAGCATGGTATATTGCCGCTCTGCCGCTGTTAAGCCTTATTACGTCAATATCGCCCACATAGTATTCTTTTCCTTTTGGTAGCTGTAGCTCAATAAAACTTCCTATTTCCATACTATCCTCTGTTTTTATTTAATAAATCTACCTGTTCTTCTACATATTTCCAATCAAAGCCGCAATTAAAAATATAATCAAGAACAGACATATAGGGCAAAAAGCCTACCTTTTTCCACTGCTGACGATATTCTATCGGCTCATAATCGGTATAAACAAGAGATACTCCTTTATCTAAAAAATGCTTTTCTTCCTGATATACGCTGGCACCGTGACCTGAAATATAAGTATCTCCGCCCAAAGCAACGCAAATATCAATAACTCTTGCTTCTCTTAATGTGTTTATATCCATATCGGAGGAACGCAGAAATTCGGTTTTAAAGCCGAAAGACTTTGCTATCCACGTATTTACGGCAATATTCATTTCGGAAATATTTTTATATTCAGAAAGAATAAGCTCTTTAAATTTAGGGAATATTTCAGAAAAGAAAGGAGCTTTTGAGTAGTTCATTTCAATAGTTTTCAGTTGCTTTTCCTTCCAACCGAGTTCATCTTTAGTACGCACTTCCGTGATTAAATTACCAAAGTGATTTTCTACGGGAATTTTAATTCTCAGCTCCCCCTGGGGAGTTTTAATTTTATTCCAGTTGTGCATATTATCGCTTGAATATTGAGCGTCATCAAGATAAACGAATTTATCCGATTTTGCTATTTTATAAAAATAGCCTAAATAAGGCACGTAATCAGGCTGATGAATAGAAATTATCATTTAACTACCTCTCTTAAAAGGCAAAATGCTTCTGCCGCCTTAACGCCTACAGACTGACCTCTGAAAGAAGCAAGATTATCAATAGCTTCTTCGCTTCTGGTATGGGGATATTGACGCAGTTCAATAGAATAAGCCTTTAAAGCCCTCTTTTTAGCTTCAAGCATTTCTTCCTCTACTTCCACATAGGTATTGGGAATGAAAACTTGTGCGGCTTGAGAGCTTTGCCATTCTGTTGCAGACAAAACCTCATACGTATAAAGTTTTTTAACGCAGGAGCCAACGGACGGACGGGTTGCAACAAGAGTTGAACGGTATACCATTTGATGGTCCAGATTAACGTCTCCGAAATGATGGGTAAAAACTATTTCGGGCTTTATTTTATCTACGGCGTCTTCAATTACTCTGTTTACCTCAACGTGAGGAACGGTATCAAGCTTCATATCGGGCAAATCTCCAAAAATGACATCTTTTACCCCGAGAATATCCGCCGCTTTTTTTGCCATTACCTTTTTATCGGCAATTATTTGTTCAACGTTTTCACCTCTATACTGAGAGGAACAGCCTTCAGTAACAATAAGAACGTAAACCTCATTGTTTTTTGAAAGTTTTTTTATAGTGGCGCCCACTCCCAAAACCTCGTCATCGGGATGAGCAGCAATAACCAATATTTTACTCATACTTTACTTCCTCCTTGGGGTTAGCAGCAACAGGTGCTCTTTCCTTGTTAAGCGGTTGTCTTGCATATTCACCATAGCTTTGCTTCATACGTCGGCGCAAATTTGCAAATACACCGAAGAAAACCTTTACATCCAACCACAATGTAACCCTTTGGGCATATTCGGCTTCTATTTTAAGTTGTTCGTCCCATGACGGCGTTATATTTGTCAGTAATACCTCAGGCGGAATAATACCACCTCGCACAAGATTGCGTTTATTTTCATCCTCTGTGTAATACTCAAGATACGAAGCAAACAGCGGTCTTGGGCCTATAATAGACATATCTCCCACAAAAATATTCCAAAGTTCGGGGAGTTCATCTAAGCTTGTGGTCCTCAGAATATCACCGAAACGGCTTCTTCGTTGCTCATCGGGCAACAGTTCACCTTTTTCATCCCTTTTATCAGACATTGTTTTAAACTTGTTTATGTAGAAAACCTTGTCATTCTTGCCGGTGCGTTGCTGCCTAAACAGCACCGATCCGCCCATAAAAATTTTAACCAGTACGGCAACTATTAGCATTATGGGGCTTGTAATTATTAAAGCTAACCCTGAAAAAATGATATCGAAAAAACGCTTAAAGAAACGTCTGTACATAAAAATCCACCAATCAATTATTTTTTAAGTTCAGCAGGTATTCCCACATAAACGCCTTTTTCAGTAATATTTCTTATAACAACTGCGCCTGCCCCTATAACAGAGCCCTCACAAACAAAAACATCGGGAACAACTACGGCATTGGCGCCAACAAAAACACATTCTCCTATTTTGGCTTCACCGGTTATTCTTGCACCTACGGCTATATGGCTGTACGACCCGACAACGCAGTCGTGATCTACCGAGCTACAGGTATTCACAATAACCGCATCACCTATAACTGTACCGCAATTAATAACCGCGCCGGCAATAACAGCCGTACCCTTGCCTAATGTTACGTCTTCTGCAACAGTAGCATTAGGATGCACAAAGGTAGGAATATTCGCATTCTGAGAGGCAAGAGAATTAAACACCCTTTTGCGAAGCTCATTATCACCCAAAGCAACAAAAAAGTCAGCTTCATTCAGACAGCTTTTATAAGCCTCTATTTTACCGATAACCTTATGTTTGCCGGAAAAGCTTATATCGGCATCGTCCAAAAAAACGATCTCTTCATAATTGGCGGTTTTTTGCGCTATATCCGCAACCACCCGACCATGGCCGCCTGCACCGATGATAATTAACTTATTGTGCATAAACATAAATTCCTTTGCTAAAACAAATTTTTAATAATCTCAATTATTCTATCCTGTTCTTCTTCGGTCATTTTTATATCACTGGGCAGGCATACGCCGCGACTGAATATATCTTCGCCGGTGCTGTTTTCGTTAGCGGATATAAAATCATAACCTTCAAAGAGCGGGTGCATATGCATAGGCTTCCAAATAGGTCTTGCTTCAATATTTTCTTCTGCCAAAGCGTTAACAATATCCATAAACTGTACCTTACAGCCCTTATCAATAAGCAAGCAGGAAAGCCAAAAGTTAGGGTCAGAACACTCGAGATAAGGATTCATTGTAACGGGAAGTCCTTTGAGTTCCTCTTTGTATCTTAGATAAATCTTTCTTTTCAGTTCCTTATGCTCGTCAAGGTGGAGAAGTTGTCCTCTTCCTATTCCGGCTACGATGTTGCTCATTCGGTAGTTATAGCCG
>JAZQKT010000082.1:0-8269 GCA_045542295.1 Acutalibacteraceae bacterium | reverse complement strand
ACTATCTAAATTTAACATACTTTTTTTAAAAAATCAATAGATTTTAGCTATTTTTTTAAAAAAAGGGCCAACAAATCGCGATTTTAGAGCATTTTTTGAATTTTTACCCCTAAAATTTCCTGTTCAAAAAGAAATTTTTATAAAAAATTTAAAAATGCGCATCAATTATAGCTTTAATAATATCAAGAATATAATCAGAAAGCAGGGTTTCATCGGAAGTGTTCATATCGCGGTATGAATCGCCCGCATTAGAACCGGCATCATCCGAAATGCGTCGAAGGCTTAAAAATGGTATTCCTGCAAAATCACAAACATAGGCTATAGCTGCAGTTTCCATATCGCAAGACATTGCGTTAAATTCCTGCTTTAAGCTTTCTCTTACCGCATCATCACAAATAAATCTGTCACCCGTAACCGCAGTGCCTACCTTATGGTTGGTTACAACAGTGGCTGCAATTTCCATAAGACGCCTATCTGAATCATAAATATACTTTTGTGAAGGCTTTTCGCAAGGCTTGTACCCAATACCCGTAAGGTCAAAATCGTGTTCCAAAAAACGGTCGCAAATGCAAAGCTCGTTTCTTGAAATACCGCTGACTCCGCCCGACAAGCCGTAATTAAGAATACAGTCACACTTAATATCGGCAAAATGCGCTGTAGCGGCGGCGGCATTTACTTTACCGATTCCGCAAAGAATTGAAATAACCTCTGCCGAGCCTTTTTTGGTGTTAATTATAAATTTATGCCCTTTTCTCCCTAAAAAAGAATAATCTTCGTATTCTCCCTTTTCAATTTCTGCGGCTAAGGTTTTGTATTCATCAAAATCCGCAACAATAATACCAATTTTAATATTTTCCATTTTAGTTTTCATCTTTCCAATCTAATTTTGCACCGCATTTGTTACAAAATGAAGAATCATCCTTAATAACGTTATTGCATTTAGGGCAAACAATTAAGCTTTTTGCGGCATTGATTTCATCATTAATTTGATTAATCATTTCATTTTTTCTATTAATCTCGCTGATTAGTACGGCAATTTCCTCGTTTTGATTTTCAGAATCCGAATATAACTCAAAATATAGCTTGCCCAAGGCCTCAAAATCCTTGTTACGCTTATTTGTTAAAGTAACCACATCGATTTTTTGTTTTTGAACCGACACAACCTCACCTGTTTTTTTGCAGGCAAAATCCAAGGTTTCCTTTGCCTTTGAAATAAAATCGTTTAAAAAATCCATCTTTTTCCTCCTGATATTTAATTTAAAAGCCGAAATTCAAAAACTAACGGCTGTATTTTTCATAAAACTCTGTAACAGCTTTCTTTCTGGAGATTAATTCATCAAAACGGTCAATATATTCATAAGGGTATTTAAAATTAAAGATTCTTTCGATATAACTGCCGTTAGGCTCTCTGAGCTTTGTTACAGCCGAAGCACCGCAGGAAAGAATCGAATGTGTCTCATCCATAATATATACATTATAAAGACACTCATATCCCCTTTTTGAATATCCTACATTTTCAAGATTACCAACGGTTTTACTCTGTCTGTACATATAATAAGGATAAATGCCGAATTTTGCAAATTCATCATGAGCAAAATCCACCATAAATGAAGCGGTTTTTCCTGTTTTTGCCTCGGGCAAATCACCGTTTATATTTAGTGAAGACGAACGCTTAATAGATAAGGAGTGTACCGTCACACTTTCGGGGTCAAGGGCCAACACGTCAGCAACCGTTTTCATAAAGCTCTCCTCGGTATCGGTAGGAAGCCCTGCAATAAGATCCATATTTATATTGTTAAAGCCGATTTTTCTTGCAAGCTTAAAGGCATTAACTGTTTCCTTGGCAGTATGCCGTCTGCCGATTGCTTGTAAAACGGAATCGTTCATGGTTTGCGGATTAATGCTGATTCTTGTAGCACCAAATTCTTTAATAACAGAAAGCTTTTCCTCGGTTATTGTATCGGGTCTGCCTGCTTCAACCGTATATTCTCTTAAATTGCTTAAATCAAAATTTGTGCAGACGGTTTGCATAATTTTCTTAAGCTCTTCGGCACTGATTGCGGTTGGTGTGCCGCCACCGATATAAATTGTTTCAAGCTTTAATTTTTGTCTTTGTGCAATTTCTGCAGTTACCTCAAGCTCTTTGCAGAGCGCCTCTATGTACTGCGGAATTAACTTTTTTGCGGCTTCTACTGAATGTGAAACAAAAGAGCAGTACGCACAACGGGTGGGACAGAAAGGAATTGAAATGTAAAGACTAAAGGAATTAGAAACAGATAATTCAGTAATCCCCTCTTCAATAGAAAAGGTTTCTTTACATAACGATAGCTTTTTGTTGCTTACCTTGAGTACATCTGAAAAGTAGCTGTCAGCGCTTTGAGAACCGTTTGCCTTAACGAGCCTTGAATAAAGCTTTGCGGGTCTTACCCCGGTCAAGATACCCCATTGTGGCACATAGTTTAAGGCCTTTGTAAAGCAGTCATAGAGTGCAAGCGCCAGCTTTAATTCATTTTCCTTTGAGCCGTCCTCTGCAAAAGCGTCAATCTCCCGTTGAGCAGAAAACACCTCACCGTTTAAATACAGTGTAGCCTTTGCAGTATCGGAACAAAGCTCTGTAACGGCAGAATTTCCGTCAACTTGGACGCTGTCAAAAAATGCAAGCTTTTCAAAGGGTAAAAAAATTCTCACAAGCTTTTCAAGCTCGTATCTGTATGTGTGATTAATAAAACAAAGATTCATAACATTTCCTGTATTTTTAAAAATTCATATAAAGGGATTGTGTTTCTTTTCGTAACCAATTGTGGTTTCTTGACCGTGACCCGAAAGCACCGGGGTTTTATCATCTAACAAAAACAGCTTTTCAATCGAAGTTTTTAAAACCGAAAAGTCCCCACCTGGAAAATCAGTTCTGCCGACAGAGCAGTTAAAGAGAGTATCACCCGAAAACAAAATATTGTTTATTAGGTAACAAACACCACCAACGGTATGCCCGGGTGTAAAAATTGTTTTAATTTTGAGATCCCCAACGATTAGCTCCTGTTCGTCTTCGAGTAAAATATCAGCCGAAAAAGGCTCAATATGAGCATGAAAACGGTCAGATAAATTAATTCTTTCGTCACTCAAAGCAAAATTTTCCTTTGAACCGATGGCAATATCTGTATCGGTGACATCACGCAAATCAACCGCACCGCCAATATGGTCAAAATGAGCATGCGTCAAAAGTATTAATCTTTCCTTGTCGGCGTTTTGTAATAAAAAATCCTCTGTGGCAGCCGAATTGAAGCCGGGATCGATAACAATCGCCGCATCGTTTGTTGAAACAAGATAACAATTAACGGCAATATGACCGAGTGTTAAAACCTTAATTTCCATTTTTTCTCCAAATTTCAGTATCAAAAATTATTGTAACGGGCCCGTCATTGCAAAGCTCAACCTTCATATCAGCACCAAATATCCCTTCGGCAACCTTTATAACTCCAAGCTCACGCAGTTTTTCGCAGTATAGCTTATATAGTCTTTCAGCCTCTATCGGCTCTAAAGCATTAATAAAAGAGGGTCTGTTGCCTTTTTTGACATCGGCCAAAAGTGTGAACTGTGAAATTGCAAGAACCTCACCACCAACATCAAGAAGTGACAGATTCATTTTATCGTTTTCATCACAAAAAATTCTCAAATTGGCGGTCTTTTTTGCAAGAATATCAACATCTGCCTCGGTATCACCCTCGGCGGCACCGAAAAGAATCATAAAGCCCTTTTCACATTCGCCAACCGTTTTACCGTCAACAATAACCCTTGCGTGCGATACTCTTTGAATTACAGCCTTCATTGATTGTTAATCCTTTCTACGCTGAATGCACCGCTGATTTTTTCAATTCTTGAAATTATACTGCGCAAATGCTCAACACTTTCAGCACTTACGGTTACGGTAAGCATACAGTTACCGTCCCTTATTTCACGTGCATTAATGCTGTGAATCGGCACTCGCATATTATTGATTGCATTCATAACATCAATTACAATTCCGTTACGGTTAATGAACATAGCCTGAATTGTAGAAGTAAAGCTTTCGGTTTTATTACCGTCCCAACGGGCAGGAATCCACCTATTAGGCTCTTCTGCCTTTGAAATATCCTTCGGCACATTATTACAATCACGCTTGTGGATAGAAACACCGTGTCCTCTTGTAATAAAACCGATGATATCGTCACCCGGCAGCGGCGCACAACACTTTGAAAGCTTTATAAGGCAATTATCAATACCTTCTACAACAACACCGTCTGATGATTTCGCAGCCTTACTTTCACTAATAGGAACAATTTTCGGTGCTTTGGTTTCGGTTTGCTTTTTTGAAAAATCATCCTTTATTCTTGGTATAATTTTTGAAAGCGCAATGCCGCCATAGCCGATTGCGGCAAAAAATTCATCAACATTTGCCAAACGAAGCTTTTTAGCAAGCTCGCCCAAATAATTTTCATAGTCACTGTCAGTAAATTCAATATCGTTTCGGCGAAGCTCCTTTTCAAAATTAAGCTTGCCTGCGGCAATATTTTCTTCACGCTTTTCCTTTTTAAACCAAGAACGTATCTTTGCCTTGGCTTGGCTTGTAACTGCAATATTAAGCCAATCTCTTCCCGGACCGTGACCTGCTTGATTTGTGGTTAAAATTTCTATAACCTCACCGGTCTTTACCTCGTGGTTAATCGGTACAATTCTTCCGTCAACCTTGGCGCCAACCATTTTTATACCAACAGCCGAGTGAATTGCAAAAGCAAAGTCAACAACAGTGGCACCTACGGGAAGATTAATAACATCACCCTTCGGTGTAACAGCAAAAACATCCTCTTGCGAAAGATCAACCTTAATGCTGCGTACAATATCAGTGGCATCCTCACTTGTGGCTTGACTGTCAAGAATTTGACGAATCCAGGCAAGGCGTTGCTCCATACCCTTATCGTTTTTAGATACGCCCTCTTTATACTTCCAGTGTGCCGCAATACCAAACTCGGCAGTATGGTCCATATCAAAGGTTCTGATTTGAATTTCAAAGGGTATTCCCGCACGGCTTATAACGGTGGTATGAAGTGACTGATACATATTTGGTTTTGGAGTAGAAATATAATCCTTAAACCTATTAGGAATCGGTCGGAACATATCGTGCATTATACCAAGTATATTATAACAGTCCGCCAGCGTGTCTGTTATAATTCTTATTGCATAAATATCATAGATTTCATCAAAGGATTTATCCTGAACATACATTTTACGGTAAATTCCGTGAATAGACTTAACCCTGCCTTGAAAAGCCATTTCTACGTCGGGCATTTCTTCCCTTAAACGGGTTTCAATTCTCTCTCTGATTTCATCGAGTATTTGCTCACGCTCTCTTTTATGCAGTGAAAGTGACTTCTCTATTTCACTGTAGCCTACAGGGTCAAGGTGCTTAATTGCCAAATCTTCAAGCTCCTCTTTAAGAGAACGTATACCTAATCTGTGTGCAATGGGGGCATAAATTTCCAGTGTTTCTACAGATTTGTCCCTTTGCTTTTGGGGAGTCATAGCATCAATGGTACGCATATTGTGAAGTCGGTCAGCAAGCTTAATAATAATAACCCTGATGTCCTGACCCATTGCAATGAGCATTTTTCTAAGGCTTTCTGCCTGCTCCTGCTCTTTTGTGGAAAAATTAAGCTTACCAATACGTGTTACACCGTCAACAAGCAAGGCAACTTCTTCACCAAACTGATTTTTAATGTCCTCAATGGTGGCATCCGTATCCTCAACAACATCATGGAGGAGAGCTGCCGAAATAGACTGTGAATCTAAACCAAGGGAAATAATAATCTTTGCTACGTTAAACGGATGTATATAATAATCCTCATTGGTTTTGCGTTTTTGACCCTCATGAGCGGTAACACAGCATTCAAATGCACGTTTTACCATATCAAAATCATAGCTGCCGCCAAAATCATCCATAGCAGCATGAAGCTCATTGTAATCCTTTATGTGCTGTTCTGTCATTATTTACCGCTCCTTTCAGTAAGAAATTTAAAGGTTTCAGAATTAATTAAATTGGTTTTTAGGTTTGTAACAGCTCTTAAAATTCCTTTTTCATCCCTAATTATAAGGCCCAATTCCTCTAAAACGGTTAGCGAAACCGAGGTTTTTGCATATCCCAAGCTATTAATAAAAATATACTTGATGC
This sequence comes from Acutalibacteraceae bacterium, assembly GCA_045542295.1. GTDB lineage: Bacteria > Bacillota > Clostridia > Oscillospirales > Acutalibacteraceae > UBA737. The sequence goes on along the minus strand of JAZQKT010000082.1, from coordinate 2,067 downwards.
GGTCTGCCAATACAGGCTCTTCACATATCTTTTTATAAACACCGCCAACCTCTTCACGTGTGGGCAGAACGGAAGAAACATTAAAATCGCGGTTAGACATATAACTATTATACTCATTTACTGATTCAAAAAGACTTTCATCGTCCGTGCCGTTAATTCTTATTGCTTTAATAAGTACGGAAACAGAATATTCACCTTTAAAAAGATTAGCCTCAACATTGACCGCCAAATCAAGAATGTCTCCAACCTTAAAACAAAAAGCATTTGTTGATACTCCGAAAAGCAGTGCTTGAAAAGAATTATTGCCCTTTGAAAAAAGAAGTCTTAAATGCTTATTATTCGAAATTGGGGTGACGCGCTCAAGCTTTACACCAAAAACACCAAACAAAGGAGTTTTATTACCTGCACCAAAGGGTTCTAGCTGTTCTATTGCAAACGCCAAATCCAAAGACAATGCCGAAGGATTCAACTTGCAATCAAGCTTTAAAACAGGCGGCACGAAATCAAGGCTAAAAGCATACTCATTGATTTTTCTTCTGAATTCGGGTATATCATCAGTTTTTATTGTAACGCCTGCCGCTTGCTCATGACCGCCGAATTTTATCATTAAATCACGGCAATAATCAATAGCGTTATAAAGAGAAAAGCCCTCAATACTTCTACCGCTTCCCGATGCTGTATCTCCTTCAGAGGAAAGCAAAATTACAGGACAGCCGTATTTTTCAGAAAGCTTTGCCGCAACAATTCCCACAACTCCATGATGCCAGCCCTCATTTGAAGCCACAATAACACGCTCATACATAAGCTTTTCAGCTTCAATAATTGCAACCGCTTCTTCAAAAATCTTTTTTTCAATTTGTTGTCTTTTAGAATTTTCAGCATCAATCTCATTAGCAATTCCGAGCGCAGACATCATATTGTCGGTTGTAAGCAACTCAACTGCACGATCCGCCTTGCCCATTCTGCCGGCGGCATTGATTCTAGGACAAATCCCGTAAGCTATACGCGAAGCATTAACAGAAGCAATCTCTATCCCTGCAACATTTAAAAGAGCGGAAATCCCGGTATTAGGAAAGCCCTTAATCTTCTCTATTCCGTATTTTAAAATACTGCGGTTTTCATCGGTAAGGGGCATAATATCTGCGGTAACCGCCAAGGATAGAATATCGGCGAAATAAGGTAGTAATTCTTCGGGTTCGCTGTTTTCCATCACACAAATCAGCTTAAAAGCAACCTCTGCACCGCATATATCCTTAAATGTAGATCCGCAATCCTTTCTATGAGGGTCTACTACTGCATCAGCATTTGGTAATTGGGGAGCAGGAAGATGGTGGTCCGTTACAACCACCTTCATACCAAGCTTCTTTGCAAGAGCGATCTCTTCAAAGCAAACAATTCCGTTATCAACCGTAACAATAAGCTTTGTATGCTCATTAAAAAGCTTTTTAACTGCGTTAATATTCATACCGTAACCCTCATCAAAACGGTCAGGTATATAGTAGCAACAGTTGGCATTACGGCTTTTTAAATAGTTATAAAGTAGTGCGGTTGCGCTGACGCCGTCGCAATCATAATCACCGTATATTGCGATTTTTTCGCCCTTTTCAATAGAATCATTGATAATTTCTGCAGCCTTTTCAATGTCGGCAAGCTCAGTGGGACTTGAAAATATTGGTTCGTCGGAGAGAAATTGCTCTAACTCATAGGGGTCTTTATAACCCCTTGCCTCGGCAATAAGCGCAACTATTGGGTCAATATCACATTCCTCTGCCAATTCTTTTGCAAGCTGTTTGTCAAAGTCAGCCACTTCCCATTTTTTGAGTACCAATATTCTCACCTGCCACTACTAAAATAATAAACAATTACCCAATATAATATATTTAATATATTCTACCACCATTTATCGCTTTTTTCAACTTTTTTATATACTTTTTTGAATAAAAAAAGCACATTAAAGCAAAACTTTAATGCGCCTTTTTAAAACAACAGAAGAATTATTTAAAAATTTTCGAAATCTGACCGTGAAAACGTTGAAAATACATATATGACATTTTAGAAACCACAATA
>JAZQKT010000081.1:0-7957 GCA_045542295.1 Acutalibacteraceae bacterium | reverse complement strand
AACCGCACCTTTAAGGTCGGAGAATTTTGTAAATAAAGGATTTTTTGATGTGCGAGACACAAAACGCAGTAAATCCTAACGGATTTACGAGTATTTTAACAAAGCAAAGCGAAAAATCTTTATTGGGGAATCTGATTCGGGTTTGAAAGCTTTGGCTAAAGCGGTGCAAATGTTAAAATTTGCATCGCTTTGTGTTTTTATGGCTCAAAGTGGGCAAAATACTTTGGGTGATATTTGTGAAGAAAAATTTTAAGCTTTCTTTATTGTTTTTCGGAGTGTTTTCAATCTGTGTTTTGGGATTTGTGGGCATAGGCTATTTTTATCTTAATTCAAAAATAGGAAAAGCGGTAAAAAACAGCACGCCGTCTGTGCCGTATTACAGTGAAGCTCCCGAAAGTGTGGGAATTATGTTTGATATATGCAATGATAAGACCTTTTTCTTTTTGGATTTTTACGATAAAAGGATAAGCGCTATATATAATGCCGGGGAGCTTCAAAGAGAAAATATAATTATGGGCTACAGTATCGATTATTGCATAACGGGAGATTATGATTTGTTGGCGGGAATTATTGATAACGTTGGCGGTATCGAGCTGGATTACGGTGATGAAGAATTAAGGTATACGGGTGTACAGGTAAAGGATATTTTATCTAAAACCGTTGATAACAGTGATATTATGCGCGAAATTGTAGAAAAAACAATCGAAAAAATTGCACTAAACGGCTTTTCAAAAGCGGATTTATTGTATATAATAGAAAATAGTGAAACAGACATTACTATGCCTATTTGCTATTTTTGGACCGATTATATGAAAGAGCTTTGCGGTAGTTTTAATGAGGTGAATTGATGAAAAAAATATTCTGCTTTTTATTGGCATTAATATTAACCTTTTCTGCTTGCGGTTGCAGTGCGCTTAAAGACTTTAATGTTTCGGATGTTAAGGAGTATTTGGATAATACCAAGCTTGACTCCTTTGGTGAAACCTCAAGCCTTGCAGAGATTGACTATGATGAGCCCTTTGTTTACAATACCTATTATGATTCGGGGTATACCTCGCTTACCGAAAAACAGCGCGGATTATATGAGGATTTGTATTTAATAGCCCTTCAAATGCCAAACGGTTATGTTAGGCTTTCTGATTATTATGACGATTATTATACAGATGTAGGCATTGCGTATAATGCTATGATTAACGACCATCCCGATTTTTTCTGGATGCCGTATACATATATAGTAGCAGATATGACCGATTCGGCAGGGAAGTATATTTGTATTGCCTTTGAAATTGATGATGGCGAAAGCAAAAATGAATATTTAGTGAAAAAATCAAACCGCGACCAAATGAGGCAACAGCTTGATGCTAAAATAGATGAAATAATCAAACTTTCAAAAGAATATACAGGTGAATACCAAAAAGAAAAGTTTTTAAACGACTATATTTGCGAAAATACCGTTTATGACGAAAAAGCTGATCTGAGCCAAACCACATACGGATGTCTTATAAACGGAAGAGCCTTGTGTGAGGGTTATGCAAGAGCCTTTAAACTGCTTTGCAATGAGGCTGGCATCAGGTGCGATTTAATATACGGCTTTTCGGAGAACGAAAACCATATGTGGAACTGTGTTAATGTTGCAGGCAAATACAGCCATGTGGATGTGACCTGGAATGACAGTACCCCAGAAAGCAGATATGTATTTTTTAATATAACGGATGAGCAGGCATTAAATGACAGAAAGATATTTCGCCATTTTTCAGAGGTTTCAAACAGTGAAATTGACAATGGTGAGATTGTTAATTTTGTAAATTGGAAATGTGATTACAAGGGCAACACATATTTTGCCAAAAATAAACTCATTTTAAAGGGCGATAATGCCGAACAAATTGCAGAGAAAATAGAGAACTGTGCCGAAAAAAATGAGAAATCCTTGGCGGTTATGATAGAGGATAAAAAATTGCTGAAATCAATAAAAGGCAACAATATTGATATTATTGAGGAGATAGCTTCGCACCTTGAGAATATCGATATTGAGAAGTATTCTCTTGTGAGAGATGTTTTAATTCTTTATTTTAGTGACTATTGATTGACAAAATCTTTTAATAAATGTATAATATTATCACATATTGTTGAGGGAGGCTTTTCCTTGGATAAAGTAAGTGAACTTTTCGGCATTAACGTTTTTAATGATTCGGTTATGAAAGAGCGTTTGCCTGAAGATGTGTATAAAATTTTAAAGAGTACAATTAAAGAGGGCAAAACTATTGACGGCAGTATTGCCGATACGGTAGCCTTTGCTATGAAGGAGTGGGCTATAGAAAAGGGAGCCACTCACTTTACTCATTGGTTTCAGCCTCTTACCGGCATAACGGCAGAAAAGCATGACAGCTTTATAAGCCCAACTGATGACGGTCATATTATTATGGAATTTTCGGGCAAGGAGCTTATAAAGGGTGAGCCAGATGCGTCATCCTTCCCATCGGGTGGCTTGCGTGCCACATTTGAAGCACGCGGATATACAGCTTGGGATCCCAGCTCTTATGCTTTTGTTAAGGATGAAACCCTTTGTATTCCTACCGCATTCTGTTCATACGGCGGTGAGGCGCTTGACCAGAAAACTCCGTTGCTTCGCAGTATGGATGCTATAAATAAGCAAGCTTTAAGAATAATAAAGCTTTTCGGCTATAATGATGTTAAACGCATTAATGCAACTGTCGGTCCCGAGCAGGAGTATTTCCTTGTGGACAAGGCTATGTACGAAAAACGTCCGGACCTAATTTATTGCGGAAGAACGCTTATCGGCTCAATGCCGCCTAAAGGACAGGAAATGGATGACCATTACTTTGGTGTTTTGAAGCCTCGTGTTGCCGCATTTATGCGTGAGCTTGATGTTGTGCTTTGGAAGCTTGGTGTGCTTGCTAAAACCGAGCATAACGAAGCCGCACCTGCCCAGCACGAATTAGCTCCTATTTTTACCACAACCAACATTGCGGCTGACCATAATCAGCTCACAATGGAAATGATGAAGAAAACCGCTTTGCGTCACGGTCTTGTGTGCCTTTTGCACGAAAAGCCTTTTGACGGAGTAAACGGAAGCGGTAAGCATAATAACTGGTCGCTTTCTACCGATACCGGTATCAACTTTTTAAAGCCGGGCAAAAATCCCGAAAAGAATCCGCTGTTCTTATTGAGCTTGGCGGCTGTTATAAAGGCTGTGGACGAGCATCAGGAGCTTTTGCGTATCTCGGTTGCAACTGCGGGAAACGACCATCGCTTGGGTGCAAATGAAGCACCACCCGCTATTATTTCAATATTCCTTGGGGAAGAGCTTACCGATGTTTTAAACTCTATTGCAACCGGTACTCACCATGACAATGCAGAGCGCATTAAGATGAATATGGGCTCGGAAGTAATCCCCAGCATCCGTAAGGATAATACTGACCGCAACCGTACTTCACCCTTTGCATTTACGGGTAATAAATTTGAGTTCAGAATGTTAGGCTCGGCTTCCTCCATTTCGGATACTAATGTAATGCTTAACACAATGGTGGCAGAGGTCTTTTCACAGTTTGCTGACCGTTTGGAAAATGCCGCAAGCTTCCAAGATGAGCTTAATCTCATAATTAAAGAGGTTGTGCTTAATAATGGCAGAATTATCTTTAACGGGGACGGTTATTCGGAGGAATGGGAAAAAGAGGCCGAAAGAAGAGGTCTTCTTAATCTTCGCAGTACCGTTGATGCAATCCCGCTTTTGAAGAGCGAGAAGAATATTGAAATGTTTGAAAAGCATAAGGTGCTCAACCGTACCGAAATAAATTCACGTGTTGATATTATTCTTGAAAACTATACAAAGATATTGCATATAGAGGCTCTAACTCTTATTGATATGATGAACAGGGAGGTAGTGCCTGCAATTACTGCTTATACCGATAAGCTTTGCAGGGCTGTGCTCAACAAAAACAGTCTTGGCGGTATTAATTCAACCGTTGAGCGTGAGCTTATAGCTCGTCTTTCGGCGGCAAACCGAGAAATCTATTCACTTACGGGTGAGCTTAAAATGGCGGTTTCCTCTGCCGAAAGAACAAAAGACGTTTTGGAAAAGGCAACTCTTTATCACGATAAGATTTTACACCTTATGGGAGATGTCAGAAAATATGCCGACAGCGCAGAAAGTGTTATGCCTTCTGATTGCTGGCCTTATCCCAGTTACGGTGATTTGTTATTTAGTATTTAGCATTAAAAAATCCGCTTTTAAAAGAGCGGATTTTTTAAGCTTTAAGGCATACAAACAAATAAAAACACAGCAAAAAAGAAATAATTGTTAATTTTTTTACAAACTTGTTGATTTTTCCTGTATTATAAGATATAATATATAAGGAAAAAATTGAACCTTAAAGGAGATTCAAAAAATGACAACAAACAAAACCGTAAACAAATGGTTAGACGAAATGAAAGAGCTTCTAACTCCTGACAATGTAGTTTGGATTGACGGAAGCGACGAGCAGAGAGAGCAACTCCGTGCAGAGGCTTGCAAAACAGGCGAAATGATTAAGCTTAATCAAGAAAAGCTCCCCGGCTGTTATTTGCATCGTACTAATCCTAATGACGTTGCACGTGTTGAGGACCGTACCTTTATTTGCTCTAAAACAAAGGATAACGCAGGTCCTACAAATAACTGGTGTGACCCCGATGAAATGTATGAAAAGCTTTACAAAATAGCACGCGGCAGCTATAAGGGTCGTACAATGTACATCATCCCTTATTCTATGGGTCCTATCGGCTCGCCTCTTGCAAAGGTTGGTATTGAGATTACCGATTCTATCTACGTTGTTTTAAATATGCTTATTATGACCAGAGTAAGCCTTAAGGTTCTTGAGGTTCTGGGTGACAGTAATGACTGGGTTAGAGGTCTCCATTCACGTTGTGATATTGACCCCGAAAACCGTTATATCTGCCATTTCCCCGAAGATAACACAATTATCTCTGTTAACTCGGGCTACGGCGGTAACGTTCTTTTAGGAAAGAAGTGCTTTGCACTTCGTATCGCTTCTTACCAGGGCTGGAAGGAAGGCTGGATGGCTGAGCATATGCTCATTTTGGGACTTGAAAATCCCAAGGGCGAGGTTAAGTATATCGCTGCTGCGTTCCCCTCTGCTTGCGGTAAGACCAACCTTGCAATGCTTATTCCTCCCGAGTATCTCCGTAAGAAGGGCTACAAGATTTGGACAGTTGGTGACGATATTTCTTGGATGAAGATAGGTCCTGACGGCAGACTTTATGCTATCAACCCTGAAAACGGCTTCTTCGGCGTAGCTCCCGGTACAAATGAGCATTCTAACTTCAACGCTCTTGAGAGCACAAAGAAGGATACAATCTTCACAAACGTTGCTCTTGACCTTAATGACAATACTGTTTGGTGGGAAGGCTTAAATAAGAATCTCCCCGAGAACGCTCTTGACTGGATTGGCAGACCTTGGGATGCTTCCAAGTTTAACAAGGCTGATAAGTCAACCTGCGCTGCTAACCCCAATTCACGTTTTACAGCTCCTGCTGAAAACTGCCCCTGCATCTCTGATGAGTTTAACAAGGGTACAGGCGTTCCGATTTCTGCAATCGTATTCGGCGGTCGTCGTGCAAAGTGCGCTCCGCTTGTATATCAATCAAAGGATTGGGTTAACGGTGTATTCGTAGGCTCTGCAATGGCTTCTGAAACCACTGCTGCTGCTGCAGGTGCTGTTGGTGTTGTTCGTCGTGATCCTATGGCTATGCTTCCTTTCTGTGGCTACCATATGGGTGACTACTTCAAGCATTGGCTTGAAATGGGCGAAAAGCTTGGTGACAAGGCTCCCAAGATTTTCAACGTTAACTGGTTCCGTACCGATGATGAAGGCAACTTTGTATGGCCCGGATTTGGTGACAACATGCGTGTTCTCAACTGGATTATTGACCGTTGTGAGGGCAAAGCAGATGCTACCGAAACTGCAATCGGTTATGTTCCGAAGCCAGAAGATATCGATCTTACCGACTTGGATATGGATATTGATGTTCTTAAGTCTATCCTTGCTGTTGATAAGGATATTTGGACTAAAGAGGCAGAGGAGATTGAGGAGCACTACAAGAAATTTGGTGACAGACTTCCTGCAGAGCTTCGTGAACAGTTGGATAACCTTAAGGCAAATCTTGCTAAAATGTAATAAACCTTTTTGCCCTCCGCATTGCGGAGGGCTTTTTTTATTAAAAAAATAAAAATCGAAAATGAGAAAACAAGAGAAAATGAAAGAAAACGAGAGAAAACAAGAGATTTCAAAATCTAAATTAATTTTTTTAAAAAATAGTGTTGACTTTATGCGATCATTGTGTTATTATATTCAAGCTGACCGCTGGGACAGTGTCTCTTTTGCGGTGTTTACTAAAATTACGGAGGAACAGTATTATGTCAACATTTATGGCAAAACCTGCTGAAATTCAGCGTAAATGGTATATAATCGATGCGGCTAACAGACCGCTCGGCCGTACTGCTACTAAGGTTGCTGATATTCTTCGCGGCAAAATTAAGCCCGAATTCACACCTCATGTAGACTGCGGTGACCACGTTGTTGTTATCAACGCTGATAAGGCAATCTTAACAGGTAAGAAACTTGAAAACAAATTCTATCGCCGTCATACAGGCTACATCGGCGGTCTTAAAGAGGTTAAGTATGCAACCCTTATGGAGACCCGTCCCGAGCTTGCTATGGAGCTTGCAGTAAAGGGTATGGTTCCCGATACTACAATCGGTCGCAAGGCACTTACAAGACTTCACGTTTACAGCGGCACTGAGTATGCACAGGTTGCTCAGAAACCCGAAAAGTATGAATTTTAAGAAGGGAGACAGAAATTATGTTTGAAGCAAAGCCTTATTTCTATGGAACAGGCAGAAGAAAAAGTTCTGTTGCCCGTGTTCGTTTATACAATGGTACCGGTAAAATCGTTATCAATGATAGAGAGATTGACGATTATTTCGGTCTTGAAACCTTAAAGCTTATCGTTCGTCAGCCCCTTAACCTTACAGGTACACTTGACAAGTTCGATATCGTTTGCCGTGTTGCAGGCGGTGGTGTTACCGGTCAGGCAGGTGCTATCCGTCACGGTATTTCACGTGCTCTTCTTCAGTACGATGCAGAGTTAAGAAGCGAGCTTAAGAAGGCTGGCCTCCTCACACGTGACCCACGTATGAAGGAAAGAAAGAAATACGGACTCAAAGGCGCACGTCGTGCACCCCAGTTCTCAAAGAGATAACTTCTATTATTTTTATACCCTCTGCCAATGCAGAGGGTATATTTTTCTAAAGTATAATCAATCATAATATACTGTAGGGTGGTGGGTTAATGAAGCTGAATAAGGTGACGAAGATTATTTTGTTCTCGATAACGGCAGTGGGTTTCTCGGTCTTTTTTGCGATTGTGGGGAATTATTTGGTACAGCGCTATTTAACCCATATAAACGTTCCCTTTGTACCCACCTACAAACAGGTAGAATTAACAAAAGATACCGATTATGAAACCTTTTTTAAGCAAACCGGACTTGGTAAGGCGGCAGTTGACAAGCTTATTAGGGAAGACAATTTTGATGCTATACTCGAAACACAGAAAATCTTCTTTACTGAACCCGATGTTGAATGTACGCCTATGTTTGGCTGGTTCACAAGAGAGGATAGGTTAGGCGATACCGATAGTCCAGATTTTGCCGATTTACAGCCCGGGGATATTATTTTAACGCTTGCCACTCACAGTCTTGGCTGGCGGCACGGTCACGCCGCAATCGTGCTTGATGAGAGGCACGTTATTGAGTGTGTACAGCTTGGCACAAAGGCGCAAACCGCAGGGATTGGTTATTGGCACTGTTATCCTAATTTTGCGGTTTTAAGGCTTAAGGATATAACACCCGAGCTGCAAGAAAGTATTGTTGAATTTTGTGAAAG
>JAZQKT010000080.1:0-10268 GCA_045542295.1 Acutalibacteraceae bacterium | reverse complement strand
ACCGCCTTGCTTGCGCTTATTTTTGTAAGGCGTCAGCCTTACTGCAAATTTCACGCTACGCCTTTCAAAAAAAGGCGGCCAAGAGAAACTCTTCGACCTGCCAAATAAATATTTTTTTGAAAAGGCGAAGTCGAAGAACGCAGTAATACTGCCGTATTACAAGTGATGAGACAAGAAAAGGCTAAAAAATATTATTTGTCAGGCGTGACGGGTTCGACTCTCGCCAGCCTATGAATTACTTACCGAAAGGCAGGTGTAAGGACAGAAATAAAATTCTGTTCGGAAAAATGGAGAAAAAATTAGCAAACGGCATGCCCTATGCCACAGACAAACTGGGTTTTGGTATTTACCACTTCGGTCAGGCAGGCAGAGATGCCCGCGGTTACAGAGACAGCAACTATTTCGCTCACAGCGGCTATGACCGTGAGATGTGCGACTATCAGGAAAATCTTGATTATATGAATTTCTATATCTATAGACTTGACAGAAGTGACCGTGATCACTTAAGAAGAATCAAGGCTATGGGTTGCGGAACATGGGTTTATTATTTCCCTATGGTTATGGTTGAAATTAAGGGCAAGAAATCCTGGCAATTAAAGGCCGGCTGGAAGGATGAAATCGAAAGATTGGTTCAGGAAACCAAGGATGCAGGTCTTTGGGATACTGTTATCGGCTTCCAGTATGATGAGCCTATGCTTCACGTTGATGTTGATGTATTTGAGGAGTTTTCCGAGTATATGGCAAAATTCGGCAAGCGTCAGTTGGCACTTTTCTCGGTTTATGAGATTAAGGTTGGAACTCACCCAAGCTCAAATGACCCTGAATACGGTATGCTTCAGCACGTTATAACTCCTCGTTCTTGCAGATTCCTTACTGACGTTGGTTTTGACTGGTATAGCCACGCTGATTATGATAAGTTTAACGAGCTTACAGATATTATGCTTGAGATGATGGGCAGAGATAATTTCTATATCTGGCATGTTCCTTGCACTTGGACCCGTTATAATTCCGCAAGCGCAACAGAGGATTTCTGTATTGAAAATTTAAATGTACTTTATAAGCTTTTGATGGACCGTAAAAATCCCGGCGGACTTTTCTGCTACACTTGGCGTTCTTGGCAAAGCAATGAGAGTCTTGATTGGCTCTTTGACCTTAAGAACCCCAACCGTTGGAACAAGTTAGAGCAAAGAATGATGGAAATCGGACGTGAGCTTCGTGAAATCGAACTAAATGAGCTTGATTTGTATTCACATTTAAAGGATTACGAATAAACTTAAACGGAGGTTTTCGAAAATGGAGAAAACATTAGCAAACGGTATGCCTTATGCTACAGATAAGGTAGGCTTTGGTATCTATCATTTCGGTCAAGCAGGCAGAGATGCCCGCGGTTACAGAGATAGTAACTATTTCGCACACGATGGTTACGATAGAGAAATGTGCGATTATCAGGAAAATCTTGACTATATGAATTTCTATATCTACCGTCTTGATAGAAGTGACTATGACCATCTCAGAAGAATTAAGGCTATGGGCTGTGGCACTTGGGCATATTATTTTCCTATTGTCAGAGCCGAGGTTAACGGCAAAAGAATGTCGCTTTTAAAAGCGGGCTGGAAAGACGAAATAGAAAAGCTTGTTGAAGGTCTTAAAAAGGCTGACCTCTGGGATACTATTATTGGTTTCCAATATGACGAGCCACTTGGCGGAATGACTACCGATTTGTTTGAGGAATTTACGGGCTATATGGCAAAATTCGGCAAGCGTCAGATGTCAATATTCTCGCTATATGAAATTTTGGGCACCTATCCGCAGGCTTCAGACCCCGAGTTTGGCACAGAGTTCCATGTTATCACTCCGAAAAGTTGTCGTTTCCTTACCGATGTTGGTTTTGATTGGTACAGCCATCACGATTACGATAAGTTTAATAAGGTTACAGACGACTTAATCAGAGTTATGGGCAGAGATAATTTTTATCTTTGGCAGGTGCCATGTACATGGACCTGCTATAACAGCCCCAAGATTACCGAAGAACATTGTTTGCAGAATATAGAAACACTCAGAAAGTTAATGTTTGACCGCAAGAATCCGGGCGGACTTTTCTGCTATACCTGGCGTTCCTGGAGTAGCACCGAGGGTCTCGATTGGCGTTTTGATCTCAAAAATCCTGAACGTTGGAACAAGTTAGAGCAAAGAATGATAGAAATCGGACGCGAGGTTCGTGAAATCGAACTAAATGAGATTGATTTGTATTCACATTTAAAGGATTATGAATAACCTGCCTTGAGGTGAGTGTATAATGGAAAAGAAGTTAGCAAACGGTATGCCTTACGCTACTGACAAAGTAGGCTTTGGTATCTATCATTTTGGTCAAGCAGGCAGAGATGCCCGCGGTTACAGAGATAATAACTATTTCGCTCACAGCGGCTATGACCGTGAGATGTGCGATTATCAGGAAAATCTCGATTATATGAATTTCTATATTTACAGACTTGACAGAAGTGACCGCGACCACTTAAGAAGAATTAAAGAGATGGGTTGCGGAACATGGGTTTACTATTTCCCTGTTCAAAGGGTAGAAATTAACGGTCAATTTGAAATTCATCTGAAAGCAGGCTGGAAGGATGAAATTGAAAAATTGGTTCAAGAAACCAAGGATGCAGGTCTTTGGGATACCGTTATCGGCTTCCAGTATGATGAGCCCTTGGGCGGCATGCACAACGCCATTTTTGAAGAATTGACAGGATATCTGGCAAAGTTCGGTAAAAGACAGATGGCGATTTTCTCTATGTACGAAATAAGAGAGGGCACACATCCTCGCGCTTGCGATCCCGAATTTGGTACCGAATTCCACATAATCACTCCTAAAAGCTGTCGTTTCCTTACAGATGTAGGCTTTGACTGGTATTCTCATGCTGATTATGATAAGTTCAGTGAATATCTTGATGAGCTTATCAAAATGATGGGCAGAGATAATTTCTATATCTGGCATGTTCCTTGTACTTGGACACGTTACAATGACCCCAATGCAACAGAGGATTTCTGTATTGAAAACTTCAATGTGCTTTATAAGCTTTTGTTGGACCGTAAGAATCCGGGCGGACTTTTCTGTTACACCTGGCGTTCTTGGAGAAGCACAGAGGGTCTTGATTGGCGTTTTGACCTTAAAAACCCTGAACGTTGGAATAGGCTGGAGGCCCGTATGATTGAAGCAGGCAGAGAACTGCGCGAAATGAAGCTTAGCGGTATAGATTTGTATTCACATTTAAAGGATTACGAATAGTATCTTATTTACTGTATTAATTAGATATTGACAAAAGAACGGTAGGCCAGGCTTATCGTTCTTTTTATAAAAAGGATGCGGTTATTTTATGTATGAGGTTTTTAATGAAAACAAAAAAATATTGGGTGAATTTGTGCCCGATTGTCCCGGGTTTAATATTAAATCGCTGAATCTACCTGCCGCTTGGGAGTATATATATCAGAATAGAGATATTTTGATGAAGGTTGACCAATTCGGTCCTGTGTACGCACAGGCAAATCCTCCTGCTGATGTGATGCTCTTTAGACGTGAAAATGCTCAAAAATTTTCTAATTGGACCGTTTGGATTAAAAAGGACGGAGCAGAGGCATTTAATAATTTTTTCCGTCCGCAGATAAACGGTGCAAACAGTAAGGCAGAGCCCCGAAATTTGAATATATATTTTTTGCCCGAGAAGGCGGTTTATGAGTTTGAATATGACGGACTGAAGCTCAAAACCGAGTTTGCAATCCCTTTAAAGGGCAAGGAAATTGCAATGAAATTATCGGTTACAAATTTGGGCGATGCCACGAACTTAAAGCTTAAGCCGTTTTTAGTGCCTTATTGTAACGAGGCAATGTTAGCACCTTGGGATAAGAATGAATGGTATTTAAAGAGCGGCTTTGGCAAGGAAAGTGACAAGGGAGTTTTTTGGACACAGCTTCTTAATCCCTCGGGTGATAAATCAAAGCGCCGAACAATGGTGCTTATAACAGATGATAATGGGCTTAAAAATACCGAGCTCAGCCTTGAAAAATTTGTTGGTGACGGTTCGGTTTATTGTCCTGAATACGCTGTTACGGGTGAGCTTAGAATTACCGCCGACCGTAAAAACGGTTACGGTGAATACGAGCCTGATGCCACAATTTATGCCTGTCCGCCTGTTTATGCGATGGAGTATGATTGGCATTTGGAAGCAGGTGAAACCAAAACTTTGACCCAGGTGCTCGCAATGCCCGACAATCAAGAGGACGGCTCCATGGCGCTGAAAAGCACAGCATTGAAACCGCTTTACTGGTTTAAAGAAGTTGGCTTTGAAGCAACGCTTGCCGAAGTAAAGGAGTTTTATGACAGGCTTTGCAGTGTAAATAACATAAAAACCCCGGATGAAATGTTCAATTACTATATGAACTATTGGCTGCCGCTCCAAATGAATTGGGTAGCTTCACTTGACCGTGGCTGGCCCAGCGGAATGAGGGGAACAAGAGATAGTGCAAGCGATTATACCGCGCTTATTTATACCGACCTTAAGAGCTGTAGGGTAGTGCTTATGACCTTGCTTTCTTGTGAAAGGCAGGACGGTTGGTTCCCACGTCAGTATTCTGCATCGGGAAGAAAGGGTAAGCACGATTTGCGTCCTTATACCGACAGTGGCGCGTGGGTGTTTGAATTTTTCTATAAATATGTCACCTTTTCGGGTGATGTTGATATAATCGACCAAAAGCTTCCTTGGCTTGACAGTGATGAAGAAGCAACCGTTTGGGAGCATATCTTAAAAATTATTGATTATTATATAGATAAGGATAATGTTGGCGAGCACGGTCTTTGCAAAATTTTCGGCGGTGATTGGCTTGATGCTGTAAACACTGCAGGACTTGAGGGCAGAGGCGAATCGGTTATGGTTACCTGCCAGGTGGTTTTGATTTTGGGCTTTTTTGCAGAGCTTTGCGAAAAATTCAACCGCAATACCAAGCGTGCCGGGGAAGCAAGAGGTTTGATTTCTGAATTTAAAGAAAGCATCAACCGCTACGCACTGAATAAAAAGGGATATTTCAACGGAGTTTTTAACGATAACGGAAAATGGCTGTTTTCCGATTGCGACCCCGATGGTATTGAGCGTCCTTACGGTCCTGCAAACTGGTTTGCGGTTATAAGCCGTACTGCGCAAAAGGAAAAGCTTACAGATGTTTTTGGGGTTATGAAGAGTCTTGAAAGCGAATACGGATATCGTCTGTTTTATCCTCCCCTGGGTATGACTCCTATTGAGAAGGCAGGCAGAATAGCAAGCGGTGATGTACCGCCGTTTATGGGTGAAAACGGGAACGTTTATAATCACGGCTCACAAGGCTTTTTGGCACGTGCTTTGGCAAAAGCAGGCATGGGAGATGAACTTTTTGATACACTTAAATGGATGCTCCCTTGCTACCAAGATAAGCACCCAACCTATGCCACAATGACCGCACCCTATGCAATAATAAATTGCTGGCAAGAGCTGCCCTCGTTTAAACACAGGGGTATGTTAAGCTTCCTTACAGGTACGGTTGCAATGTGTGTAAGAGGGGCTTATGAGTGGCTTGGCGGAATTGATTATACGTGTAACGGCATAGAAATTGAACCGGTGCTACCGAGCAGTTGGGATGAAATGTCCCTTAAGCTTAAGTATAGAGACGGTGTTCTGGATATCAATTTCAAACGTACGGGAAATAAGGCGCTTACGATAAACGGAAAGAAAATTGCCCTCTCGAAACCCACCGATAACCGTTATAACGAGTATTATTTTATCCCTCAAGCTGAAATTCAAAGCGGCTGTAACAAAATTGATATAACCCTTTAAAGGCAATAAAAAAGAGAACTCTTTTAAGAGTTCTCTTTTTTACTGAAGTATTAAGAATTAGTCTTCAACTTTAACGAATTCGTCACCGTCAATAGTTACGGTGTCATCTTCAAAGCTGAAATCAACGGTTTCTTTTTCGCCGTCATATTCCATAGTGATTTCGTCACCGTCAATTTCGTAATCGCAGGTAACCTTTTGACCCATCATTTCCATGATAAGCTCATCTTCTTCGAAAATGATAGAGAAGCCAAGGTCAGCACTATAATACTCACCCTCGGGCTTTTTGTCACCGCAGCCGGTTAATGCTGCTAAAAGCATAACTAAAACAACGGATAAACAGAGTAATTTTTTCATACGACATTCTCCTCAAAATAATATGTATATCCATATAGGATACACATATTATAAGCCTTTTGTGAGACATTGTCAATAAAAGATTTCGACAAATAAAAATGCTTCAATTGGGCATATAAGCCAACTTGACCGGGACGATGCAAATTTAAACAACCAATATTACTCCTCTGCTTAAGAAGAGGTTTTTATTGAAATTTTAATATAAATATGGTATAATCTAGTAAAAATTATAAGGATGTGTTTTATTATGAAAAAGAACAAGACGCTTGGCATAATTTTGTTGGTGTTATTTGCTCTGTCTATTGTAGGCGGTATTGCAAACGGGACATTCGCAAATCTTGGCAATGAAAACATAGGATTTTATATCGGATATTTTGGTGCTATGGCAGCGCTTCTGATCTTTGGTATAAAGAATATCACAAAAAAATAAGCAATTACTTAAACTCCCCGCTGAATATTCAGCGGGGAGTTTTGTCAACACAAGGTTGGTGGTTATTTTTCTGAATCCGCTTCAGTATCTTTAACAATATTTTTTACAGCGGCTCTGAAAACCAGGAATTTGCTTAAAATGTAATTAAGAACAATAACTATTACTTGAACTGCAAACTTAACAATTGCATCGTTAAATTTTAAAAGCGAAACAAAAACAAACATAATCAGCATGTCAACAAGCAGGGTGAACACGCGGGAAAGATAAAAGCTTACAAGCTCACCGATATTGTTGCCTTTTTGGTTGAAAACAAAATGCTTGTTTGTAAAATACGCAAATGTGACAGCCGAGATCCATGACAGAATATTGCATATTTGCAGCTGCAAGGCATTAGTTGCATCTAATACCGTGCCGGCTAAAACAAAATATGATAAAAGGCTGACAAGTGTGGTTAATACCCCGAAAATCAAATACATTATAATTTCTTTGTGTTTTTTGTAAAGATTTTTCATTTTTTTAGTCTCCACACAGAGTATAAGCATAAATTAACACACACTTTTTTAGGGAATATATAACCCTTGATATTCTATCATATTTGCATTATTATGTCAACGCCGGGGAGCCCTTCGCACTTTACAGATTTTTTTGTTAATCCTGCATTAATTGTTGCAATTTGGAAATTAAAGTATTATAATGTTTGTATAAAGTCATTTTAGACTTTAGCATATTTTAGCGGACAAATAAAAAAGAGGGGCGTTGAAAAAATGTTAGAAAAATTGTTTAAACTCAAACAGAACGGCACAACCGTAAAAACAGAGCTTGTTGCCGGTATTACCACCTTTATGACGATGGCGTACATATTGGCGGTAAACCCCAGCATTTTAAGTGATGCGGGAATGGATGCTACTGCGGTACTTCTTGCTACGGCTATTTCTTCATTTATAGCCACAGCGTGTATGGCGTTAATGGCTAATATGCCGTTTGCGCTTTCTGCAGGTATGGGATTAAACGCATATCTTGCTTACACTGTTGTAATCGGTATGGGTTACTCCTGGCAGATTGCTTTGTTTGCGGTTTTTGTTGAAGGCTTGATTTTTATTTTGCTTTCCCTTACAAATGTTAGAGAAGCTATATTTAATTCAATTCCTTTAACCCTTAAGCGCGGCGTTTCAGTTGGTATCGGTTTGTTTATCGCTTTTATCGGCTTGCAGAATGCAGGCTTGGCGGTAGATTCAAGCACATTGGTTACAATCACCAGCTTTACCGATAATTTTAAAACACACGGCATTTGCGCTTTACTTGCGCTTATAGGCGTACTTTTCACTGCGGCACTCCATATTTTAAAGGTAAAAGGTTCTATTCTTATAGGAATTGTTTTTACCTGGCTCTTGGGTATAATTTGCCAGCTTACAGGCTTATATGTGCCTAATGCAGACGCAGGCTTCTATTCACTTATTCCAAGCAGCATAGTTTCTGCAGATTTCTCAAAGCTTGGCCTTACATTCGGTGAATGCTTTAAGATTGATTGGAGCGCAATCAAAATAGTAGACTTTATAGTAGTTGTTTTTGCATTCTTGTTTGTTGATTTGTTTGATACACTCGGCACATTAATCGGTGTTGCAACAAAGGCAAAAATGCTTGATGACGATGGAAAGCTTCCGAGAGTTAAGCCTGCCCTTTTGGCAGATGCTATCGGTACATCTGCAGGTGCGGTAATGGGTACTTCAACCGTTACTACATTCGTTGAATCTGCCGCAGGTGTTTCCGCCGGCGGACGTACAGGTCTTACCGCAATGGTTACCGGTCTGTTATTCTTGCTTTCAACCTTGTTTGCACCCTTGTTCACTTCTATTCCTTCCTTTGCAACAGCACCTGCACTTATTATGGTTGGATTCTTAATGGTGAGCACCGTTGCAGAAATTCGTTTTGATGATGATAATCTTACCGAGGCTATTCCGGCATATATTGCTATAATTGCAATGCCGTTATTCTATAGCATTTCTGAAGGTATCAGCTTGGGTATTATTTCTTATGTAGTGCTTAACGTTTGCACAGGCAAGGCAAAGAAGGTTAATCCGCTTATGTATGTTTTGGCGGCACTCTTTGTGCTTAAGTATATTTTCCTATAAAAAATATTCGTTAAAATTTGCATAGTAAAAAACAGCCCTCTCTTAAAGGGGGCTGTTTTGATGATATTATTGCATAATTTATAAAAGGCGGCTTTTAGGGGAAGTATTTTAAATGAGAAAGAGCTTTGGCTAATACAAAACGATTTTATTAGAAAAATTTGAGGTTGATTTTAATGTTTAATGCGCAAAAGGTAAAAGAGCAATGTGTTGAATGGATAAGGAATTTTTTCAAAGAAAACGGCCCTGACTGTAATGCGGTTGTTGGAATTTCCGGTGGAAAGGACAGCTCAATTGTTGCAGCCCTTTGTGTTGAAGCACTGGGCAAGGAGCGTGTTATAGGAGTTTTAATGCCGCAGGGTGAGCAGCACGATATTGACAAAGCTTTTATGCTTGTGAATCATTTGGGTATAAAGCATTATGTTATTAATATCAAGGAAGCGGTTGACGGAATAGTTAAAAGCTTGCCGCAAAATCTTGATGTTACAAGCCAAACGCTTCAAAATTTACCGCCAAGAATAAGAATGTCTACGCTTTATGCGGTTTCACAAAGCGTTAACGGACGTGTTGCAAACACCTGCAACCTTTCCGAGGATTGGGTTGGTTATTCCACGAGATACGGTGACTCGGTTGGTGATTTTTCGCCCATGTCAAACCTTACTGTTACTGAAGTAAAGGAAATAGGCTATATTTTAAAGCTTCCAAAAGAGCTTGTTGACAAAACCCCGATTGACGGCTTGTGCGGCAAATCGGATGAAGAAAATTTAGGCTTTACTTATGCCGAATTGGATGTTTATATAAGAACCGGAAAAATTGAGGATAAGGCGAAAAAGGAACTTATTGACCGAAAGCATAAAGCGAATCTTTTTAAGTTGAAGCTTATGCCTGCCTTTGTGCCGGATTTCTGTGAGTGATTTTTTAGAATATTTTAATTTTAGGTTAAAGCGTTCGACTCTCGCTAGCCTAAAAAACAGAAAAATATTGAAAAATGTATTGATAATTTCAAAAAATATGATAAAATGTAATTAAAGGCAATTATTGTCAAATTTAGTTTAAGGAGTAATAGAAATGGCATATTTAAAAACATTTTTCCCGGATGCTTTTAAGTCAAAAGATGTAAATCCCCTTGTTACCGCATTAATTATTTATTTAATTATCGGAATTGTGGGCGGCGTAGTACTTGGATTCCTTTCCAAAATCCCGTTTTTGGGAATCATCTTTAGTTTAGTTGGTGCCGTAGTCGGTCTTTATGCACTTGTAGGTATTATACTTAGCCTTTTGGTTTTCTTTAAGGTTATAAACGATTAATTCCAACATATAACCAAAGCTCCCCGAAATGAATTTCGGGGAGCTTTTCTACAATCATTTTAGAAAAGTTATTGCATGAACAGGAGGGCAAGAGAATTATATTTAAGTGGAAAACAGTAGTAGAATTGTTGCTGAAAATGTGTTATGATAATTAAAAAGATATTAGGAGAATGATGTTGAAGCAGTTACTCGATGATT
>JAZQKT010000079.1:0-8158 GCA_045542295.1 Acutalibacteraceae bacterium | reverse complement strand
GGCATCCTGCTCAATAGAGCCCGATTCACGAAGGTCAGAAAGTGCCGGCTTATGCGATTTTCCCTTTGTTTCTGTTCCACGTGAAAGCTGTGCGCAGGCAATTATGGGAACTTTAAGCTCTTTTGCCATAATTTTAAGATTTCGTGTGATTTCAGAAACCTCCTGAACACGGTTCTCTGTTGCCTTTGCCGATTTCATAAGGCCCAAATAGTCAATCACAACCAAATCGGGTGCCGGCTTCATACGTCTGAGCTTTGCCTTCATTTCGGGAACAGTTATTGCCGAGGTTTCATCAAAGAAAATATTAGCCTCGGAAAGAGCAGCACCTGCCTGTGCCAGTCTTGCCCACTCCTTATCGTCAAGCTCACCTGTACGCAGTTTTTCACTCTTAATACCCGCTTCGCTTGAAAGCATACGCTGTGCCAACTGGTCACGCGTCATTTCCAAGGAGAAGAAGCAGACCGTTTTGCCCGAAGTGACTGCAACATTACGCACAATATTAAGCGCAAAGGAGGTTTTACCCATACCGGGACGTGCTCCCAAAATAATAAGGTCAGACTTATTCAGACCCGTTATCATCTTATCCAAATCACCGATACCGCAGGGTATGCCTATATAATCGTTCTTTGTTTCGGGATCGTTCATTTTGGTAAGTCGGTCATAGGTTTCGTTAATAATAACGTCTTTTATGTGTACCAGACCGCTTATTTCCCTGCCCTGGCGTATTTCAAAAATACGTTGCTCTGCCGAATCAAGTAATTTGCCGGTATCCTTGGTGTTTTCGTTAACGTCCTTAATGATATCGTGTGCGGCATTCATAAGTGAACGCGCATAATAGCGCTCACGTATAAGCTCAACGTATGTATCTACGTTAGCAACCGACGGCACAGCCTGTACAAGCTGTGTAAGATACGCCTTGCCGCCGGCTTCGTCATAAACACCCGATTTTTTCAGCTTTTCAAGCAAGGAAACAAAATCAATAGTCTGGCTAAGCTCATACATTGAGGCTATAGCAGAATATATTTCTTTATGCTGCGGAATGTAAAAATATTCGGGTTTAATACCAACGGCAATCTCATTAAGGCAGGTAGGGTCAACCAATACCGCACCTAAAACCGCCTGCTCTGCTTCAACAGAATAAGGCATTCGTCCGCCGTCAAGATTGTAAATAAGCTTTTCCTCACTCATTACCGATTACTCCGTAACCTTTACTGTAATTTTTGCAACAATACCCTGATAAAGCTTTATCTCGGCGGTATATTCACCAAAATTCTTAATATCAGGTGCATTCATCTTCTTTTTGTCAATTTCAATACCAAGACTGCTCTTGATTTCTGCCGCAATTTCCTTTGATGTAACAGAACCGAAAAGTCTTCCTCCGCTACCTGCTTTTGCAATAAGAGTAACCGTCTTACCGTCCAGCTTTGAAGCTATTTCCTTTGCTCTGTTAATTTCCTCCTGCTTGTGGTGAGCTGCAGCCTCCTCACGGTTTTTAAGCTCATTTAAAGCAGCGTTATCAGCCTCAACGGCTAACTTTTTAGGGAATAAAAAGTTTCTTGCATAACCGTCCGAAACATTGCAAAGTTCTCCCTTTTTGCCGTGACCTTTAACATCAGCCAATAAAACAACCTTCATTTTTATATCTCCAATCTGTGTAATTTTAAAGTGTCAGACCTCCATTATAATAGGAAGTATCATAGGACTGCGTTTTGTCCTTGTAAACAAAAACTTTGAAACAGCATCCTTAATACGTGTCTTAACCGTGTTCCAATCTCTTACGTTGTTAATGTAGCAACGCTCCAAAACATCACAAACAAGTTCGTTAATTTCGGTCATAAGCTCTTCGGATTCTTTTACATAAACAAACCCTCTTGAAACAACATCGGGACCTGATATAACCTCATTTGTAACACGGTCCATAGAAACCGCAACAATTATAATACCGTCGTCCGCAAGGTGCTTTCTGTCACGAAGCACAATGCTGCCTACATCGCCAACGCCTAAACCGTCCACCAATACTCTGCCTGCCGGAACTATTTCTTTTGAAACAAGCGCGTTTTCGGTAAGCTCAATGACCTCGCCGTTGGCAGAAATCAGAATGTTCTCATAAGGTATTCCCATCTGCTCGGCTAAACCCGCATGCTTTGCAAGATGCTTTTGCTCACCGTGCAACGGTATAAAATATTTGGGCTTTACAATACTCATCATAAGCTTTAGCTCTTCTTGACAGGCGTGACCTGAAACGTGAACATCGTACATACGCTCATAAACCACGTTTGCGCCGCTCTTCATAAGCTCATTGACAACCTTGCTGACAAGCTTTTCATTTCCGGGAATGGGTGTGGCGGAAATGATAATCATATCACCCGGAGTTATTACAATCTGTCTGTGATCAGAAAAGGCTATCCTGTGCAAAGCCGAAAGCGGTTCGCCCTGTGAGCCTGTGGTCACGATCACAATTTCACTCGGGTCATAGTCCCTTATATCAGCAACATCTATAAGCACATTGTCAGGCACCTTTAAATATCCCAGCTCTGATGCAATGGTAACAACATTTATCATACTTCTGCCCGAAACAGCAACCTTGCGCTTGCAACGGACAGCTTCATCTATAATCTGCTGAATTCTATGAATGTTTGATGAGAAGGTAGCAACTATAATGCGGTGACCCTCTGCCTTTGCAAAAAGGTTGGAAAAGGAACCGCCAACAAGCTTTTCAGAAGAGGTATATCCCGGTCTTTCGGCGTTTGTAGAATCAGCCAAAAGTGCTAAAACCCCTTGTCTTCCATACTCCGCAAAGCGACCGAAATCCATAACCTGCTCATCAATCGGTGTAGTATCAATCTTAAAGTCGCCTGTGTGTACAACCGTACCTGCCGGGCAGGAAATTGCAAATGCCACAGCATCCGGAATAGAGTGATTTACATGTATAAACTCTATATTGAATTTGCCCAGTGTTATCTTCTCACCCGCATTAACGGTGATAAGCTTTGCATCAGCTAAAAGCTTATGCTCCTTAAGCTTACATTCAATAAGACCGTTTGTAAGCCTTGTAGCATAAATGGGCAGATTAAAATTACGCAAAAGATAAGGTATCGCACCGATATGGTCCTCGTGACCGTGTGTCACAATAAGACCTTTTATCTTATCCTTATTTTCCAAAACATACGTAAAATCGGGGATTACAATATCAATACCCGGCATTTCTTCATCGGGAAAGGACATTCCGCAATCCACAAGGAACATATCCCCGTCATACTCATAAAGAGTAATATTTTTACCAATTTCACCCAAACCGCCAAGCGGGATAATTCTTATGGGTGCTTTGGGTAAACTTTTACGACTATTGTTTTGATGCTGGGCAGTTTTTTTATTAGCAGACCTTTTAGCTGTATTAGTCTTTCTGTCAGCTCCTGCTTTTTTTGTGTTATTGTTTTTCTTTTTGCCAATATTCTGTGGAATATTATTCTTTTTAACACCGTTGCCTTTATTATTTTCTTTAGAATGTTTTTTGGGCGTTTTTTCGTTCATTAAAAAAATTTCCTCCAGTTAAATTAAGTTATGTATCCCCGCTATTTGGGGTTATAAGAATATTCTGCACACCCTACAGAATATTAAAATTCAAAATTCAAATATATTTAGGCTGACGAGAGCCAAACCTATTACGGTTTCGCTCGTTGCCTTTTCCTCTCTGCTTGTGCTTATTTTTGTAAGGCGTCAGCCTAAGGCACAATACCCCTTATAATAATATATCTAATCTATTTTACAATCAGTTATGTATAAAAGTCAAGCAATTAATGCATTATTTTGTAAATATATTATGTACATTTTGGCTTTTTTTAATCAGCAATAATTTATTTCTGATTCTAATGCACTTCACACCCGTTTTTTTACAGTTTAAACCTTTTTCTTGACAGTTTTTTAACAGTATGATAAATTAAATAATAACAAACTTTGAATGGAGCCGAATGTGAAGTATAAAATACTTGTAATTGACCCCGACCGCGGAAGCAGAAATCTGATAATGGGTCTTCTAAATAAAAAATATGAGGTTATTTTTGCCAACACCGTTAAAGACGGATATTCTTCAATAACCTCACATAATCCCGATATAATTATAATTGACCCTCTGTTTCCTAAAAAGGAGGGTACGGAGTTTATAACGTCCATCCGCAAATGGAATGACTGCCCCATTATCGCCGTTTCCCAAAACGGGACCGAAAATGCCGCAGTTACCGCTATAGAAGCCGGAGCAGACGATTTTATCCGCAAGCCGTTCTTCTCTGCCGAGTTTACGGTACGTGTTGACACCTGTGCCGGACGCATTGCTCTGCTCAATGCTGCAAAAGGTGCTTCGGCCTCAACCATGTATGTTAACGATGAACTTAAGGTTGATTTTGCCGCTAATACGGTTTTCTTAAAAGGTAACCGAATTCACCTCACAAAGAATGAATATAAAATACTCGCCCTTTTATGTAACCACGCAGGAAAGGTTCTAACCTACGACTTTATTATTAAAAACGTTTGGGGTCCGCGTGCTGACGGTGATACGGGAATTTTAAGGGTTAACATTGCAAACCTACGCAGAAAGCTTGAAATCAACAGTGATGAACCGCATTATCTTTTTACCGAAAATTCCATAGGCTACCGCATTGCTGAAAACACCTTTACAGCACCGTAGCCAAATCATTTAAACCTCAATCGGATTTTGAAACAAATGCTTATAATCCTTGCTTACTCTGAGTGAAACATAATCATCATCGCATATAACAATATGGTCTATAAGGGCAACATTTATATTTTTAAGTGCTTTAAAAAGATTTTCTGTGGTTTTAATATCATCTATACTGGGTATCGCATCTCCACCGGGATGATTGTGTGATATTACAGCAAATGCGGCATTTCTCTTAATGACCGTTTCTACAACATCTCTTGTGGAAACAACTACTGTATTAAGGTCACCGTCTGCTAAAACATCAAAGCCTATAAATCTACCCTTACCGTCAAAGGTGGTCACAGCAAAGGTTTCCTTGGTGAGCCCTATGTATTTGTTAAAGATATAACTCTCCAGCTCATCGGAATTTTTAAAACCAATCTTGGTTTTATCTGTTTTTTCTTTTATATATAAACGGATTACGGGCGCCATAAGTTTTAGCAAAACAGCCGTGTTTTCACCCACGCCCTCAACCCTTTTAAGCTCTTCGACAGGTGCATCTATCACCTTATCAAACGAACCGAAGTGCTTAAGCAAGCGGTGCGCAGTTTCGTTAGTGTCAACTCTTGGGATACTGTAAAACAAAAGCATTTCAAGTACTTTATGCGGCGGTGTCGCATCGTTAAATCCGTTAGACAAAAACTCATTTCTGACACGTTTTCGGTGTTCCTTGTGAACATTGTTGTCCATCAATTCACCAACTTTCAAAATAATAACAATTAATTATACGATAAAAAGCAAAACATTTCAAGTAGGTATACGTATGAAAGAATTTATTATAAATAAAAATGATGCAAGTATGAGGCTTGACAAATTCATAACAAAAAACTGTCCGACCCTTCCTCCACCGCTTATGTTCAAGTATATTAGAACAAAACGTATCAAGGTTAACGGAAAACGTGCGGAAATCAGCACCCGCCTTAATATCGGTGACACTGTTTCTGCATATATTAACGATGAATTTTTCGCGTCTGTCAAGCCCACTTATGACTTTTTATCTGCTCCGGCAAAACTGGATATTGTTTATGAGGATGAAAACATCCTCCTTGCTGATAAAAAGCAGGGTCTTCTTGTTCACCCCGACAAAAACGAATACACAAATACCCTTATTGCAAGGATTCAGCATTATTTGTACAAAAAAGGCGAATACAATCCCAAGGACGAAAACAGCTTCCGTCCTGCCCTTGCCAACCGCATTGACCGCAACACCGGTGGGATAGTAATAGCCGCAAAAAATGCCGAAGCGCTACGTATTTTGTGTGACAAAATAAAATACCGTGAAATTGACAAGCGCTACCTTGCGGTTGTTCATGGTACACCAAAAAAGAAAAGTGCCTTGCTTGAAGGGTATCTTGAAAAGAACGAAGATATGAACCGAGTTTTTATGTCCTCAAAATCAACCGATACCAACAAATTTATACGCACAAAATACACCGTACTTGAAAGCAAAAACAACCTTTCTTTGCTTGAAATCGAATTGCTCACAGGCAGAACGCACCAAATTCGTGCCCATATGGCATCAATCGGGCATCCGCTTTTGGGCGAGGGCAAGTACAGCAAATCTAATGACAAAAAGCTTGGATTTGACAAGCAAGCACTCTATTCCTACAGTCTTAAATTTGATTTTAAAACCGATGCCGGCATACTAAATTACCTTAACGACAAGTCTTTTAGCGTTAAAGAGGTATGGTTTGCGAGTGAGCTTTTCGGTGATGGCTATAAAAAATTACTCCAATCAAAACACTAAAAATCGGCTTTAGGTGGTCGCGACTAACCGCAACAACCTAAAGCCGACTTTTTTTATTTTAATATTAATCTAAAAACCTGATAGGCGGTAGCTTTTAAATTTTTGTAAGCATTATCGGTGTTCATTGCTTCTTCTAAAGAAACCGCTCCCCTTACTATCGGGAAAAAGGCATCGATTCCGTATGAATTTAAAACCTCTGCATCATCCTCAACGCAACCCGAAAAAGCGATTACCCTTTTTGAATATTTACAAGCCGCCTCTGCCACACCTACAGGCGCTTTACCCATAGCAGATTGTGCATCAAGCCTGCCTTCACCCGTAATCACAAGGTCGGCTGTCTTTATATGCTCTTCAATGCGAGATTGCTCCAAAACGATTTTAATGCCGGATTCAAGTACAGCATCGGTAAAGCTTAAAAAAGCAAAGCCTAAACCTCCTGCCGCACCACTGCCGGGAAAGTTTTCGTCCGCTTTTGGAAATACCTTTTTAACAGTTTGGGCATAATTTTTAAGCCATAAATCCATTTTTTGAATTTTTTCTCTGTCTGCCCCCTTTTGGGGACCGAAAACGGCACTGCAGCCCTCTTTTCCGCAGAGAGGATTTTCAACGTCGCAAGCAATACGGAATTTACATTCCTTTAACTCGGGAATTACATTTTCTGTAGAAATGGTGCTTAATTCTTCCAGCCCCTCTGCCCCCGGCTTTATCCGCTTGCCCTCACCATTAAAAAAGCCAACGCCTAAAGCTGACAGCATACCCACACCGCCGTCATTGGTAGCACTGCCGCCTATTCCGACAATAAAGCTTCTGCAACCTCTTTTAATTGCATCTAAAATAATTTCACCAACACCAAAGGTTGTGGTTTTCATAGGATTTCGTTCTTCGGGTGCAATAAGTGTTATTCCTGCGGCGGCCGCCATTTCTATAACGGCAGTTTTATTATCGTTTAAAATACAATACTCTGCCGAAACCGTTTTCCCAAGCGGACCTGTAACATTGGCGGTTATAATTTCGCCGCCAAGACCGGCATACAGCGCTCTGACAGTACCCTCTCCACCGTCTGCTATAGGCAAAACAGTAACCTCTATATCTTTATTCAACTTAAGTGCTGCCTCTTTTACGGCATTGCCTGCCTGCAAAGAAGAAATGCTGCCCTTAAAGGAGTCCATAGCTACAACTATTTTCATAAGCACACCTAACTTTTAGATTATATAAAAATTCTAACATACGCTCCTTTATTATTCAAGAAAAAGATTAAATCCAGCTACTATATCACAAACATATGGGTGAGGCACTCTGTCCCCTCGCCACTTGTTTTATACATTAAAAAGGACTTGAGGAAAATTCCTCAAGTCCTTTTTGCTATTCTGTATAAAAACAATCCTCACGCCATTTTTGTGGGTTGGTGTCAATATAATTCCAAATTTTTAAATAGTCGTTTTCACCGCGGATTATATGGTCGTGAAAAGAGCGCTGGAAAATATTATATCCAATATCCTTATTAACAAATCTCTTAAAGGTTGATATAGTGTGTGAAATCTTATTATTTGTACGGGACGGCGCCCTCGACGTCCCGTTATTAGCCACATTAATCAACAAATGAATATGATTAGGCATAATTACATATTTATCGACAGTAATTCCGGGTATGCTATTTGACGATAATATATAGCGTTCAACAATTTCACCTATTTGTG
>JAZQKT010000078.1:0-12916 GCA_045542295.1 Acutalibacteraceae bacterium | reverse complement strand
CTCAACTCCTTGGCTCACAGAACGACATGGCTACGATCCGACTTGGTCTGGTGGAAAAAGGTTCAGCGGCACCGTGAGGACGCAACGAGAACGAGCAACCTCTACTACACGGCAAGCCTTTTGTAGTAGAGTAAATCTTTCTTTAAGATAGTGTCAGAATTTCCTGTCAAGAAGAAAACCCACAGATTCAACTGCTGTTTTACAAAATATTTCTTATTGCTCGGTATTATTTGTCAGGCGTGACGGGTTCGACTTTCGTCAGCCTTAGATCACTTGTTGCAGGATTATTAATCAGCTTGCCGTTTTCGCTGAAGCGTGAACCGTGACAAGGGCAATCCCACGAATGCTCTTCACGGTTATACTTAAGAGCGCATCCCATATGGGGACAACGGGGTGCGGTAGGGGTTAAAAGTCCTTTAACCGACTCTGCACCGTTTATAAAAAGCATGGGGTGTAAAATACTGCGGCTCGGCGAAAACAGTTTTTCATAAGGACTCGTTTTTCCGCAAACAAGACGTGTGAGCAATTCTGCCGCAACCATTGCAGAGCTCATCCCCCATTTGTTGTAGCCGGTAGCTACATATAAATCGGTCGTACCGAGTGAATATTTGCCTATATACTCCATACCGTCAAGGCTCATACAGTCCTGGGTTGCCCAGCGAGCAGCTTCATGCGAATTTGGGTAATATTTTTCTGCAAAGCTTTCAAGCTCCGCCCAACAGCCGCCGCCTTTTCCTGTTTTATGTCCTCCGCCGCCCAAAAGAAGGGTCCCGTTATGATTTCTGAAGGACAGTCCCGCCGCCGCTTCATCAACATACATTTTTGTATACTGCGGCGCATTTTCAAGGGCCAACACATACGAACGCTCTTGATGGAGTTTAACAAAAAACATACCGTGCTTATTTAAAAAGGGAAAATGGGTTGCCACGATAATTTTTTTAGCCGTAATTTTACCGTTGCTTGTGATTGCGGTATGCGGCAACAGCTCCAAAACCTTGGTGTTTTCATAAATATTAAGTCCTTCAGCTATGGCAAATATCGCCTTTAAGGGATGAAAAACCGCCTGCTTTTCCACATGAACCGCGCCTGCAACCCCAAAGGGCAGTTCGGTTTTATTGGTAAACACCGCATTTGCACCAAGGCTTTTTAAAGCCGCCGCCTCTCTTTGAGCCTTAACTGCGCTGTCACGCGAATACACTACAGAATCACATTCTTTTAAATCACAATCGATCTCTGCACAAAGCCTTTTAAGCTCTTGGACGGCATCACTGTGAGCTTTTAAATAAAGACTTGCTCCCTCTTTACCGAATTTTTTTATAAGACTGTCATATAAAAAGCCGTGTTGAAAGGTTATTTTGGCAGTTGTGTTTTTGCTCACGCCCGAGCAAATTTCATTCGCCTCTGCCAAAAGATAATCCACACCTTTCCTTTGGAGTCTTTGAGCCGTTAAAATTCCGCTTATGCCGCCGCCTATTATAAGAACATCGGTTTTTATATCGCCTTTTAAGGGTGGAAAACAGGGCTTTTTTAAACCTTTAATCCAAATACTTTCCATAAAGCACGCTCCTAATACATCTTTAAAAGTGGCTTGTCGAAACGCTTTTTTAGTGTTTCGACTAACTACAATCATTATTAGTATGCTTTGTGTAAGATGTATAATTCCGCAAAAAATCACCCTGCGTGAAGTTTTCAAGCAAGGTGATATTTATTTTTAATATTCTATTCTTTTATTTCTGCCTGCAGGCAATCAGCCGAAGATGAGATTATGTAAACCTCTTTGATTTCCCCGTTCAAACTCTGCCCACTTTCTGCCACTACTCTTGAGTAATTTTCTGTATAACCGTAAGCCTTGCCGTTTTCAAAGGTTTCAAACAGCACCCTTTGGCTTGTGCCTACCAGTCCTTTAAGAAACTCTGCCTCACACCGGGCGGCGGCTTCACACATTATGCGACTTCGCCTTGCCTTTTCGGCTTTTGTAACCTGCCCTTTAAGTCCGTAAGCCACAGTACCCGCTCTTCTTGAATAGGCAAAAACGTGCGCCTTTGCAAAGCCCGTGGATTTTAAATATTCAACACTTTTTTCAAATTCTTCCTCGGTTTCGCCCGCAAAGCCAACCATTATATCGGTGGTTATTGCCGCATTAGGGAACATTTTTCTTATGCGCTCAACCAAGTCGGTATAAAAGGCGGTGTCATAATGGCGGTTCATTCGTTTAAGGGTTCTGTCACAGCCCGATTGGAGCGACAAATGGAATTGAGCACAGAATTTAGGCTGATTTTTAAACCTTTTAAGCATTCCGTCACTTATATGGTCGGGCTCTAGCGAACCTAGTCGCACACGCTTTATACCCTCAATTTCAGAAACCGCATCAACCGCATCGCAAAGGTCCAATTCCTCGCCCTTACCATAAGAGGACAAATTTATTCCTACAAGCACAACCTCACTATAACCCTTAAGGCTTAATTCGTAAGCTTCTTTTTTTATTTCCTCAAGCCCCTTTGAGCGTACAAAGCCACGGGCAGTAGGGATAATACAATAGCTGCAGAAACGGTCACAGCCGTCCTCAATCTTCATATAAGCCCTTGTTCGTTCTGCAAAGTCGGTAATATTGGGGGTGTTAAATTTTTCGCCCTGCTTGTGGGGCAAATAATAAAAAATCCGCTCTCCTGTTTTTAAAAACTGCTCTGTAAGCTCTACCGTTTTTAAAACATCGGTGTTGCCTACAACAACATCAGCGGCACAAAGCTCCTTTGCTTCTTCTGAAAACGCCTGCACCATACAGCCCGTAAGCACTATTGCGGCATTTGGGTTTTGGCGGCGCAGTCGGTTTAAAAGCTGTCTCGTTTTGCGGTCACTTTCTGCCGTTACGGTACAGGAATTAATTATTGCCGCATCAAAAGGAGCATCCTCACTAACGGCAGTATGCCCTCTTTTCAAAAAAGCCTCTCTTAAGCTTTCGGTTTCGTACTGATTAACCTTACAGCCAAGTGTGAAAAATGCTATTTTCATATATCGCTTCTTTCTTCCTCTCCTGTGCGCTTTTCTATTATATATCTGGGCCTTGCCTTTATTTCAAGATACATTTTGCCGATATATTCTCCGATAACCCCAAGGCTTAAAAGCTGAATACCGCCCAAAAAGCAGGTAATGCTCACAATAGAAGCCCAACCTGCAACGCTTTCGCCCATAAGCAATACAGCTATCGACCATATTATACCGACAAGGCTTATAACTGCTACTATAAAGCCGAGAGCGGTTATAATTCTGATAGGTCTTATAGAAAGGCTCGTGATTCCGTTAAGAGCCAAGGAAATCATACGCTTTAAGGGGTAATGTCCTTTTCCTGCAAGGCGCGCCTTACGCTCATAATAAACACAGGTAGACTTAAAGCCGACAAGCGGCACAATACCACGCAGAAAAAGATTAACCTCTTTAAAATTTTTAAGCTCTTTTAGCACTTTTGCCGACATTAATCTGTAATCGGCATGATTATAAACCACATCTGCGCCCAAAAGTTTCATAAATTTATAAAAGCCCTGCGCTGTGGTACGTTTGAAAAAGGTATCGGTTTCTCTGTTGGCACGCACTCCGTAAACCACATCTGCGCCGGCTAAATATTCCTCTACCATTTTATCCATTGCATTTATATCGTCTTGACCGTCACAGTCAATAGAAATGGAAATATCACACAGCTCTGCCGCCTCGGCAAGGCCTGCAAGCAAAGCGTTTTGGTGGCCCTTATTTCGGCTTAAAGAAATTCCCTTAAAAACAGGGTCTTTTTCAGCCAAATCACAGATAATATCCCAGGTTTTATCCTTACTGCCGTCATTAACAAAAAGCACTCGGCTATCTTTACTTATTAAACCTCTGTCAGCAAGAGATTCAATTTTTTGTTTAAAGCCGGGCGCCGTAATCGGCAAAACCGCTTCTTCATTATAGCAGGGAATTACCAGATAAAGAACGGGTTTCATATTTTTCAAGCCTTTCCAATTAAATCAACATTTATTAGTTATTATATCAATATTTTTTTCTTATTGCAACAAGAAAACCGCTTCCCGAAAAAGAAAGCGGTTTTAAGAATTTAAAAAATCAACCTAAAATTATAATACCTGCAATTACAAGGGCAATAACTGCGTAATGCTTGAGGGACAGCTTCTCCTTGAGGAATATCCTGCTCCACAAAACCGAAATAGCGCAATAAGCCGAAATAATAACCATACCCGCAGAAAAATCGCTGAACATAACAGCCATATAAAATATCTGGCCCACCGTTTCACAAAGACCGCCAAGCATCAGGTGCTTGTTACCTTTGAAAACAACGTCTTTCTTAACAAATTTAAGCCAAATAAAGGCAAAAACAGCAAGAACAAAGAATGTAAGCTCAAAGGCAGAGTTTGCGGCTTAGTCGGTAATGTTTGAATGAGCAAAAATGAACTCATCACCAACCGTACCCAAAGCATCGATAATCAGGTAAGAAATGGGCAATAAAAAGGCAAGTATGCTTTTTGTGTATTTTCTGTTTGCCCTTTCCTGTCTGGCTTTTTTAACCTCGGGGTCCTCCCTCTGCTCAACAAAGCCGAGCGCCACGATACCTACGGTTATCATTGAAATGCCTATAACGGTGGTTGTGGTAATTTCGTCAACCGAAAAGATACCAAAAATTAAACATAAAATGAATGCCAGCGCTCCCGAAGAATTACAAATAGGTGAGGATATTGAAAGCTCAATATAACGAAGACCTATGTAGCCCAAAACCATTGCAAGTATGTATAGACCTGCAACGGGGAAATATCTTATAAAATCAAAGGGTTTAAAATCGGTGTAAAACAAACTTGCCACAATTTTGTGAACGCCACTGACACCTACTGTATTATCAATTATTGCGCCGCCGATAAGGGTTATAAAAAAGTGGATACCCATTATAAGACCAACGGCAAAAACAACCTTCCAATGGCTGTTTTTATCTTTTTCCCTTGTTCCCATTTTAGAAAAAAGGTCAGAACCGCTCCAGCAAAGTAGAGCAAGTATAGAAAATAAATAATATAACATTTTTTCTTCTCCTTTAAAACAATAAAGTATTATGTAAACCTTACTGCCTTAAACGGAGGCGGCCTTCTTCTGAAATGACGGTTTGGAATTATTTTTTTAAGTCGCTTTGTCATCTATTCTCCAGCTAATTTCTTTGCAAATTCAGCTAATTCCTTGTCACTGTAAAATTCAATGGTGAGTGTTCCTCTTCCCTTTGAGGACGGTTTTATGTAAACCTTTCTTCCAATCTCGTTTTTAAGAGATAATTCAACCTCGCTATAAAAATTGGGCTTTTGCTTTTGTTCTTTTTTGGCTCTTTTAGCCTGCTTTCCGAAGCTTGCCATACGCTCAAGCTCTCTTACCGAGGCACCCTCGGCGGCTAAAATCAAGAGCTTTTGTCTTGTTTCCTCATTTTCACAGGAAAGTAACGCTCTTGCGTGACCTGCGGTTATCATTCCCTTTCGGAGTGCCTCAAGCTCGGCATCGTTAAGGCTCAAAAGCCGCAAAACATTAGTTACCGCACTGCGTGATTTTCCCATTCTTTTTGCAACCTCTTCTTGAGTAAGAGAAAAATCTTCAATAAGCGCCTTATATCCTAAAGCTTCTTCAACGGGATTTAAATCCTCTCGCTGTAAATTTTCAACAAGTGCAAGCTCCATAAGGGTTCTGTCATCGGTTTCCTTAATCAAAACCGGAACCTCTGTCAGCCCGGCAATGCGGCAAGCTCGCCAACGTCTTTCTCCAGCAATAATCATATATGTGCCGTCTACATTTGGTTTAACCACAATAGGTTGTATAAGACCGTGCCTTGCTATACTGTCTGCTAACTCGTTTAATGCCTCTTCGGAAAAGTCCTTTCTGGGCTGATTGCGGTTAGGCTCAATCTCATTTATATTAAGGGTTACCGCACCCTCATTATCGGTTGAGTTTTCATTAAAAAGTGTATCAAGACCCTTACCGAGTCCACCTTTTTTTACTGCCATATTAACCTCTCCTGTTCTTCTTTAAAAATTCTTTTGCCAAGTCATTATAGGCATTTGCGCCCTTTGAACGCTTGTCGTAATATTGAATAGGCATTCCGTAGCTCGGAGCTTCCGAAAGCCTTACTGCTCTCGGGATAGCGGTTTTATACAGCTTGTCCGCAAAGTATTTTTTAACCTCACCCACAACCTGACCGGTCAGATTAAGCCTTCCGTCATACATTGTAAGCACTATTCCTTCGATTTCAAGTGTGGAATTATAAAGCCTTTTTACCTGGCGAACCGTTGCCATAAGCTGTGAAAGCCCCTCAAGTGCAAAATATTCGCATTGAATTGGAACTAAAACGGTATCACTAGCATTAAGCGCGTTGATTGTGATAAGTCCTAGCGAAGGCGGACAGTCAATAAATATGTAGTCATATTTTTCTCGGGCTGTGGCAAGCGCCATTTTAAGCTGTGCTTCACGATGCTCAAGCTCTATAAGCTCAACCTCTGCCGCCGCTAAATTCATAGAGGACGGCACAATGTCCACATTTTTAAATTCGGTCTTAATTGCGGCATTTTCCGCCGTTCCTTTGCCTATAAGCAGCTCATAAGAGGTGATTTTTGCTTCTTTTTTATTTATTCCATAGCCGCTCGTTGTGTTTCCCTGTGGGTCAGCATCCACCAAAAGCACCTTTTTTCCTTCAATTCCTATGGCAGATACTAAATTCACCGCAGTTGTTGTCTTACCAACGCCGCCCTTTTGATTAACGATTGAAATAATCTTGCCCATTTCGGCCTCCGTTTATGAAATTTCAATGTTTCACGTGAAACATTAATTGTTTTTCATTAATTATTATATCAGTTGCAGTTTCATTTGTAAAGTATAATATCATCACAAAAGGGAGCCAAAAGCATATAGCTTTTGGCTCGCTTCTAATTTTATGTTTTATCACCGGGTCTGAATAATAACGCCATAATTAAGCCCGAAAGCACTGCAGTTGTAATGCCTGCCGCAGTTGCGGTAAGCCCGCCCGAAAGCGCGCCAATGAAGCCATATTGGGCAACTGCTTCTTTAACTCCGTTTGCCAGACTATAACCAAAGCCTGTAAGCGGCACCGTAGCACCTGCACCCGCAAATTTTACAATTTTATCGTAAACACCTATTCCTGTAAGTATTACACCGCTCACAACGTAGGAAACCAAAATTCTTGCAGGTGTAAGCCTTGTATAATCTATCAGTATTTGTCCTATAAGACAAATGAAACCGCCCACAATAAAGGCATAAACACAATCTATCAGTAAACTCATATTTTTTTCCTCTGTAAAAATAAGAATGTTTCACGTGAAACATTCTTATTTTCTGCAAAAAAGCACATATTATTCAACTATATCAAAATTTCGGTAAATTTCTCTGATAACCTCGGTATAATTGAGGTGGCGCACTCTGATAGTATCTGCACCCTCCGAGCAGACAGTAATTCTTACGCGGCAGGTTTTATAAACAAAATCCATCAAAATGCGGGTTATTTTAATTTCTCCTATTTTTTCTTTAGGACAGTAAAGTCTGCAGGTTCTGAAGCCCTTTGTACTTTTTGCCATAACATTATCACCAAACTTGATTTTACCGTACTTAAATTCAAAAAGCGAAATATAAGCATAATAAAATACCATAAACAATAAAACCAGGGTGATAAAAAAGATAAACCTTGTAAAATCCTTGAACAACAACGTTGATGTGATAGATGCGGCTAACACCAGTATCAAATAAACCGACGGCCAATATAAAAATCTGCTTTTCATCAAAAGTGTTCTGCGTGGTCTTAAGGATTCACCGTCAGGCACAAGAAAGGGGAAGTATTCTACAAAATCTGTTTTAATTTCCTTATGGGTTCCTGCCGGCACTATAATTTGCGACTCGCTTTTAGCCTCACCAAAGCCACCCACACTTGCTTTCATTGAATATCGTCGAAAAAGCATCATCAGCGGGGTTTGTATTATCATTACATTATTAACCGACGCTTTTTTAAATGCAGTTTTAACCCTCACAAAAAGGCCTGTATGAACCTCTAGCTTATTATCGTTAAGCAGCAGCTTAAAATTCATATATTTAAAAAACGAATATGCAAACGAAATGACATAACATAACAGTAAAATAAGGCTTATTGTGTTTACCGCAGGGGGAAAATAGGTTTCTATGCGTGCGGAAACCGTATTAAGCTCATCAAGAACGTCACTCAAAGCCACTCCCAAAAGCTTACCGGCACGGTTAAGGATAGGGATTCCGATAATTATTCCCGAAAAAGCCGACGACGTAGCCGCCGCAAAAATTGCAACCCTCAAGGCAGAAAAGCGCACCTTTGAGACCTCAATGTCCGTATATAAATAGTCTGTAAGCTTGCGGCAATCATTAAGCGACATCTTCATTTTGAAATCGGAGCTGTTAACTGCACCTGCTTCGGTATTAATGCTTATCATAACCGAGCCACATAGCATATCAAGTAAATTTCGGCGCACCTGAACAGAAGAAAGCTTTGAAAGCTTTATTTCTGCTGACTGCCTAAATACAACTCCGCGTTTTACCGTTATTGTATCATCACTGACTAATATTTTATAGGATTTATACCTTATAAAGCTTATTATAATCAAAAAAAACAAAATTCTAAGCTCAACAATTAAAATATTGGCAAAGTGATCCTCAAAAAAATATTTTAAAAGAGCCTTAAGAAAAGGCAAAACCAAAACAAACAAAAAAGGCTTTATAAGAGTAAGCATCATTAAAGGATGTGCCTTAAATTCTTTATTCATCAGCTTCACCTACAGAAAACTCACTTAAAATCTCTTCGGCATCCTCAAGCCTTAGCTCCGGCACAAAGAGCCTATTTCTTGCCGCTTTTAGAAGCAACGCCTTAAGCCCCAAAAGCTTTGAAAGCGGTGTTGTGACTGTTTGTGTATAAATTAGACGATAAAATGGCAAAATATGGGTATTTTTGATAATAACCCCCCATTTTACGACTACGCCTTTTTTGGAACACCTGATTTTACAGCTTCTAAAAAACAGGGGCAGATAAACAAATGTGAAAAACAAAAAGAGAATTCCTATTATGAATAATATTATCAAAAACGGCTTTAATCTGATATAAAAGTAGGAACACAATGCCGCCAAAAGCAGGGTTACTGCAATACTGCGGAATTGCCACAAGAAAAGAGTTTTTCTGGGCAGTTTGTACTCTTTCATTTTTCCACCTCTCTAACTGTTCTTTTTTATATTATCCCAATATTCCTTGAATTTTAACTCGGTTTTATTATCACCAAAACTATAATATTTTTTATCTTTAATATTATCGGGAAGATATTGTTGGTTTACATAATGTCCGGGAAAATCATGCGGATATTTGTAATTTTGACCCTTAACAGTGGCATCCTCACCGTCAAAATGCTTATTTTGAAGCTGGCGGGGGATATCGCCGCCTATTCCGCGCTCAATATCAGCCATTGCGGCATTAATAGCGTTATATGCACTGGTTGATTTTGGAGAATTTGCTACCAAAATCACAGCATTTGCAAGCGGGATTCTTGCCTCCGGCAGTCCCACCATCATTGCGGTATCAACCGCCGCCTTAACAATGGGGATTATTTGCGGATAGGCAAGACCAACATCCTCATTGGCGCAAACAAGCAGCCTTCTGCAGGCACTGGGCAAATCACCTGCCGCCAAAAGCCTTCCAAGATAGTAAACTGCGGCATCGGGGTCAGAGCCGCGCATCGATTTTTGATAGGCTGAAATTATATCGTAATGCTCATCACCCTCACGGTCATAACGAACCGCATTAGAAGCCAAAATTTCCTCAACCGTTTGGTCACTTACAGTGATTTCCTCGCCGATTTCAGCTGTAACAAGGCAAAGCTCAAGCATATTAAGAGAACGGCGAACATCACCTGCGGCGGCAACCGCCATTTTTCTTACCGCCTCTTGGCTGATATTAATGGTTTTTGCCTTTTCCTCTGCCGAAAGTTTGATTCCTCGATTAATAACAGACAAAATATCATCGGAAGAAAGGGTTTTGAACTCAAAAACGGTTGAGCGGCTTAAAATGGCATTGTAAACGTAAAAATAGGGGTTTTCTGTGGTAGAAGCAATAAGCGTAATATCACCGTTTTCAATATAAGAAAGCAAAATCTGCTGTTGCTTTTTATTAAAATACTGAATTTCATCCAAGTATAGCAATATACCGCCCATACTGTCAATCGTGCCTATACTGCTTATAATTTCCTTAATGTCAGCGGTTGTTGCGGTGGTTGCATTGAGATAATGAAGTTTTTTACCGCTTGTTGTCGCAATAATGTTTGCAACAGTGGTTTTTCCTACACCCGATGGACCGTAAAATATAAGATTTGGTAACTCGCCGGAATCTATAATCCTGCGTAAAACCTTACCCTCGGATAAAAGGTGCGCTTGACCCGCAACCTCGTCTATCTTTTTTGGTCTTAATCTATCCGCCAAAGGTGCATTCATTTTACCACCGCCCTTAAGTTAAAATTATACATATATATCATACCAAAAATCACCGCATTTTTCAAGCGAATTTAACCGCGATATAGTACATACTATTAAATAATGGGATATTTACTTAATTTAAGTGGGGAGAAAACGTGAAAAAAACAGTTTTTATTAAAAATGCGGCTATTTTGACCGCATCATCATTATTTTTAAGATTTGCAGGAATTATATTCAAGGTTTGGCTTGCAGCGCTGATAGGAAGCGAGGGCATAGGTCTTTATCAATTAATATTCAGCGTTTACATATTAGCGGCAACCTTTGCCTCATCGGGGATAAGCACCGCCGTAACAAGACTCACTGCCGAAGAGCTGGCGCTTGGAGTGAAAAAGGGGACCCTTAAAATTTTGCGGCGCAGTATAGAAATAACCCTTATAGCGGCGCTTATTTCTTTATGTATTGTGTTTTTTTCGGCAGAATTTATAGCAATAAGGTTTTTAGGTGATGCCCGAGCCATACCCGCGCTCAAAATTTTGCCGCTTTCCCTCCCGTTCATGGGTGTTTCTTCCTGCCTCAGGGGTTATTTTTTTGCACGCAGAAGAGCAACACCCGGAGCAGTTGCACAGTTGACCGAACAAACAGTCAGAATTATATTGGTCATTATTCTTGTTAAGGCATTTATCAACAAGGGAATTGCACTTTGCTGTCTTGCGGTGATGCTGGGTGACGTCATTTCCGAGCTTATAGGCTGTGTGATTTTAGGGTTAAGCTTCACCTTTGACCTTAAAAAAATCAAAAATCTTAAGGGCAGAGAGCGCCCACCCTACAAAATAACCCGAAAAATTATGGATATTGCGGCACCAATAATCTCTGGCAGATACCTTAACACCGCTCTGCGTACAGGCGAAAACATTTTAGTGCCTAAAAATCTTGCAAAATATCCACACACCGGAGCAAACGCGCTTTCACAATTCGGTATGATAAAGGGAATGGCGCTACCTATACTGTTTTTCCCGTCTGCAGTGCTTAATTCGGTGTCAACACTGCTCATTCCCGAAATGAGCGAGGCTGCCGCACGCAATCAAAACGGTATAGTTAAAGCGGCAACCAAAAACATATTAAAGCTAACCGCACTAATAGCCTTTATTTTTTCTGCTATTTTTTTTATTGCAGGGGATAAAATAGGTGTTTTGATTTATAAGGACCACGCCGTGGGCGGACTGATTAAAGCCTTATCGCCTATAGTGCCGCTGATGTATCTTGACAGCATTTCGGACGGAATATTAAAGGGGCTTGACCAGCAAAGATATACTTTTTTTACCTCGGTTTCGGATTCAATACTCAGAATTATATTGGTTTTTTCTGTCCTTCCTTTTTTCGGACTTCGGGGCTTTATAGTTATTATGTATTTTTCAAACCTTTTCACCTGCTTTTTAAACGTTTCAAGGCTGATTAAAAAAAGCCGAGCCTCCTTCTCATTTTTAAATGAGCTTATATTGCCACTGCTTTTGGCCGCAACAGTAACTCTTTTAACAAATTGTATTCTCGGGATATTTGCGATTTCAAGCAGTTTGGTTTACATAATACTTTTATGTATAATAAGTATTCCTCTTTATTGTTTGCTGTTATTCCTTTTTGGGATAGTTTCTGTGGATGAAATA
Source organism: Acutalibacteraceae bacterium (assembly GCA_045542295.1). Lineage (GTDB taxonomy): Bacteria > Bacillota > Clostridia > Oscillospirales > Acutalibacteraceae > UBA737. Next base: position 767 of record JAZQKT010000078.1, on the reverse strand, counting down.
AGAAATTTCTTAAAATAGGATTAAAAAAGCAGGCACCTGCCTGCTTTTTTAATTTAACCTCTTAAATTTTTAAAAAAATCCTTTAAAACCTCAAGACATTCGTCCTCACAGATACCCCCGTAAACCTCTACCTTATGGTTATAAGGATAATCGCAAAGATTCACAACACTGTCAACACTGCCCATTTTAGCATCAAACGCACCGAAAATAAGGGTTTTTATTCTTGCGTTTATAATTGCGCCGGCGCACATCGGGCAGGGTTCAAGTGTAACGTAAAGATCGCATTTCCAAAGACGCCATCCGCCGAGATTTTTACAGGCTTCGTCAATTGCGGAAATTTCCGCATGGCGAAGGGCGTTTTTGTCCGTTTCCCGAAGGTTCATTCCCCTTCCGACGATTTTTCCTTCCCAGACGGCAACCGCTCCCACCGGAACTTCGCCCATTTCAAAAGCTTTTCTTGCAAGGGCAAGGGCTTCTTTCATATATTCTTCGTCCGTCATGAAAACCCTCCTTTGTCAGATGATGTAAACATAGGGAAGCGTCATGAAAAACGCAATTAAAAGCGCAATTATCATTGCCGGAGAGGTGATGAAATAAAGAGTTCTTTTTCCCGGGGAAAGAACAGTTTTGCTTTGCTCAAAGCGGAACATATCCTTGTATTTCGTCAAGATAACCGCAAGAGCAATTACGGAAAGTATAATGCAGACAAGATTATACACGCTGTTTGCAAGATAAAGGGCTTCTTCGGTTGTTTTCGGGGTAAGAAG
>JAZQKT010000077.1:0-3393 GCA_045542295.1 Acutalibacteraceae bacterium | reverse complement strand
GCATATCTCTATTATTAAATTTATTTATCTTTTTTCAATCCAGGCATGCTCGGGGTCAGAGCTTCTGTTAAAGCCCTGATAATCGCCTGCCATAAGCCATAGGAAGTATGTCTGATATCCCGGTGTGGATACAGTTGTGTGATAACCTACAGGGAACTCAACAAGCTCATCGTTCTTTACTCTGTAAGCTTCATCAATCTCGCCGTCAGCGGTATAAAGGCACTGAACAGCAAAGCCCTGTTTTGGGTCAAACAGGAAGTAGTATATTTCCTCTGCAATACATTCTGTAGGCATATTATCCTCATCGTGCTTGTGTGGCGGGAAGCCTGCCCAGTTACCCTCGGTACAGTAAGCCTCACCAATAGTAAGGATTTTTGCATTAGAATTTCCGTCAATAATAAAACTTGTTTCTCTCTCAAATGGCGGTTCGCCTAAAAGTTTTAAAACAACATGGTCTTCCCTGAGTACCTGAGGCTCTGTCTTTTCAGCTACAGGAGTGCCGCAAACAGCTATTTTAATATGGTCAATTGCTTCAATTGTGAGTTCCTGCTCTTTTGGCATATAAAAGCTTTCGGCTTTGCGATTTTCAAAAACGTTAGCTCTGTTACCAACATTCTCAAAAACTTCATCGTTTACATATACATTACAATGGCCCTCAAGCATAATGAAGGCAACCTCATTACCCTCGGTATTAAATGGTAATTTTTGTCCTGCTTCAAGCTCAATTATACCAAATTCAAGCTTCTTTAAAGAGCATTCACCGATTTTGCAAATAGGTGTATAGCCGTTAGCCGGCTTATAAGCTTTTTTAAAATTCATAATTATCCTCCTTAAAATTCAACCTTACAGCAACCTATATCAAGACCGTCACTGTAGGCAATTAACTTCAATTCCTTTTGCCCTGCCTGCGGTTTTACCGCAATTCTTATCTTACCCATATACATTTTACGTTCAGCCAAACCAACGCGGTTATGATCGCAATGGTCAGAGCCTGTACCGATAATTACTGCAGGCTTGGATACCGAAAAGCTGACAAAGGGGGCAGCATCGGGAACGGTATTTCCGTTTTGGTCTACACACTCACAGGTAAATAGTCCAATGTCTTTTCCGTTTGCCTCAAAATCGATATCCTTGCTGATTTTAAGAGCCACTGCTTTGCCTGTGGTTTTCCGTCTGTGCTCGCAAACCTCTTCACCGTCACGATATCCCTTAACAACAAGCTCGCCCTGCTCATAAGGCACATTCCATTCGCCGTGACCGTATTTTTCAATCTGCTGTTTGCCAAAGCTTTTGCCGTTAAGCCAAAGCTCTAAAGAGTCACAGTTTGTATATACCGTAACCAAAATGTCTTGACCCTCAAGCCCACTGAAATTCCAATGCGGAACAATGTGAACCATTGGTTGGTCCGTCCAATGAGATTTGTTTTGATAAAACGCACCTTTTTTTTGCAAAAAGAGGTCAAGTGCGCCCGATTTTGAACATGCGGCAGGCCACATTGCCTCACCTCTGTGCTCAACCGCCGCCCATTGATAAAAACCAAATACATACGGCTTATCGGTAAGGAATTTTAGGGTTTTTTCACGTCCCAAAAACCAATTGTTGGTATCAGCATCCTTGTCCCTTATTCTGCCGTCGGTCTCGGAATCAAAATTCCAATCCCTTGTTGTACCCGTAGCACAGCATTCCGATGCAAATATTGGCTTTTCAGGACACATTTTGTGAACAGCATCATAAATTTCAAGATTATAATTAATGCCCACAAAATCACAAAAATCATAAATAGATGATTTATCGGGAGTTTTGTCCTCTGCAGCAGTTATTGGTCTTGTATAATCAAGTTTTTTTATAAAGGCAGATATTGCTCTGTGTAGCTTTTTACCGTTTTCGGTTACATGGTTGGGTTCTTCATTACTTGTTGACCACATAATAACGGAAGGACGGTTTCTGTCACGCTTAACAAGTGATTCTATCTGATTAAACGATTCCACTGTGCTTTCAAACCAACGAGCCTCATCCATAACAAGAAAGCCCATTTCATCAAACGCATCCATATAAAAATCTGTTTGCTGATAATGGCTTGTTCTGTAACCGTTTGCACCCATTTCCTTCATAAGCCGAACCTTATATTTGGCAATGTTTTCGGGAACGGCAAGTCCGGTTAAACCAAAATCCTGATGAGCGCAAACACCCTTAATAAAGGTTTTTTTGCCGTTTAAAAGCAGTCCCCTGTCTACTGTAATTTCAACCGTTCTGAAGCCTATTCTTGTATGGTTTTCATCAATCTGATTGCCATCCATATAAAGCTTTGTTATAACCGAATACAAATGAGGATTCTCACAATCCCACAGCAACGGTTCCCTTACAATTGTCGAGTATTTTATAACGCCCTTTTCTCTGAATGTGATTTTTCCCTCGCCCTTGGCACTTGCCACGGTTTTGCCGTTTTCATCAATTACAAAGCTTTCCGCCAAAACAAGAGCATCATCATAATCAGAATTTACAATGGTTGTTTCAAAATCTATCTGCCAATCGGTTTCATTTAATTTGCGGTAGGGTGCATAAACACCCCAAAGGTCAATAGCAACAGGCTCGGTAACAGTAAGGTATACATTACGATAAATACCGCCGCCTTGATACCACCAGCCCTCAAACTCATCTCTATTCACATAAACTGCTATAACATTTTCACTGTCAAAAAAAACATAATCGCTTATATCGATTTCAAAAGTGTTGTAAGCAGAAAAATTGTGATACATAAGACAGCCGTTAAGATAGATAACCGACTTGCCTGCTATACCGTCAAAGCGTAACAGTGCACGCTTATCCCTACTGCCCTCGGGCATTTTAAAATGCTTCCTGTACCAAGCATTATCATAATGAAGATAGCCTAACGCATTATTTTCATTTTCGGATAAATCTTGGTCAACCACATAGTCGTGCGGAAGGTCTACCCTGTTCCAGTTTTCCCTGCCAAGAGGTCTGCCGGGTGTACCGTATGGGTCAACCGTATCATCGTAAAACCTTGATTCAGGGCCGCATTTTTTTCTTTCGGTCTTACTTTGTGAATAAATAGGACCTTTTTTTATCGGGGCTTCTATTTCAATATCGCCTTTATGAAAGCGCCAATCGTCATTCAGTAATATTTCTGTCCTCATAGTATCACCCAAAAATATTATTTGTCAGGCGTGACGGGTTCGACTCTCGTCAGCCTAAGCAGAGGAGGAGTATCCGAACCCGATTTTTACGGGACGCTTTTCACCTCTGCTGTGTTAAAATACTCGCAAATCCGTCAGGATTTGCTGCGTTTTGTGCCGTGCCGATGCAAAAATCGGCACCGTAAAAATTCTGCGACCTAAAACGTGCAGAATTTCGTGTGATTTTTGGTGCAGTGAA
>JAZQKT010000076.1:0-17875 GCA_045542295.1 Acutalibacteraceae bacterium | reverse complement strand
CACAAGCCTTGAGTGCTGCTATTGCAACCTCAATCATACCGTCCTCAGGCTCCTTTGTGGTAATTCTTTGAAGCCACATTCCGGGTGCTGATATAATTCTAAGTCGGATCGTAGCCATGTCGTTCTGTGAGCCAAGGAGTTGAGGCAGTTGACTTCCTAAGACCGCTTGGCCTCCGACTTCACAAGCCTTGAGTGCTGCTATTGCAACCTCAATCATACCGTCCTCAGGCTCCTTTGTGGTAATTCTTTGAAGCCACATTCCGGGTGCTGATATAATTCTGGTAAAGGTGTTATCATATTTGCCGCAGAACCTTAAAACCTCAAAGCCGGCGCCGCAAATAAGCGGAAGCATCAGTATTTTGGTAACAGTCCACAGCCAATAAACATCATAAACCTTTGGAAAAATCATTTGAACAAGCGTTGAAAAAATAACACTTATCAGTATCATAAGTATCATAAAAGAGGTTCCGCATCTTGGGTGAAAGCGCTTTTGCTGTCTTACATTCTCTACATTAAGCTCCAAGCCCTTTTCATAGCAAAAAATCGTTTTATGCTCTGCTCCGTGATACATGAAAACACGCTTTATATCCTTCATAAAGGAAACAAGATAAACATAAAGCACAAAAACCGAAAGCTTTAAAATCTGTTCTATTCCCGAACGCGTAAACTTTGAAAACTCTGTGCTGAAAAGATATTCAAGACCCGAAACAAAAAGCCTTGGTAAAAGCATAAACAAAACTATTGACAGTGCAACTCCCAAAACTGTGCCTATTACCATTACAACATTTAAAAGCAGATTGCTTTTTTTTTCCTCGCCCTTTTCTGCAGGTTCGGCTTCGGTCTCTTGCTCTGATTTAGCCTTTTGCTTCTTGTCCTCCTCTTCAAAATCGGTGAATCCCGACTTATCGGCAGAGAGCATAAGCGCCTTATAACCCTGCACCATAGATTCCACAAAGCCAACAATTCCTCTTATTATCGGAAGCTTTAAAATTTTATATTTTTCTCTTATACTCTTGCCCTCAAAATAGGTTATGTCAATAGAACCGTCCGGCACTCGAACACCCATTGCCGTTTTTTCGGGGCTTTTCATCATAATTCCCTCAATAAGCGCCTGACCGCCTATTGCTGTGTATTTAGCCATTTTCCTGCTCCTTTATTTCTTCTTCCGCAACCGATTCTTCTTCCTCCGGCTCGTATAGCGGCAAAACAATTGTAACGGTTGTGCCCACACCCTCTGTGCTTTCAACAAACAGTAAGCCTTGATGTTGTTTTATGATTTCATCCGCAACCGCAAGACCTATACCCGAGCCTCTTACCGTTTTGTTTGCCTTATAAAACTTTTCCTTAACACGGTCAATATCCTGTGCAGGGATACCAACACCGATATCCTTAACAACAATACGCACACATGCCTCTTCAATCTCTTGGCTCACAAGCACCTGACCGCCGCTTTCGGTATACTTCACCGCATTATCGATGATATTAATAAACACCTGCTTTAAACGGTTGGTGTCACCCAAAACCTCATATTCCTCGGGAGCTTTGGTGTAAACCAGCTCTATTCCCTGTTGCTTTGACAATTCAGCATACATCGCTACCGATTCCGAAAGCAGCCAAGAAATATTTAGCGGCTGTGAAAGCACCGTCATCCGTCCTGTCTGTATACGTGAAAAATCAAGCAATTCCTCAACAAGACCTGACAGACGGTCAGCCTCGGAAAGCACAACATCAAGTCCTCTGTTCACAAGCTCCTCATCCGTCCCAAGAGACATTTTAGCAGTTTCGCCCCAGCCGCGTATAGCTGTAAGCGGTGTTCTTAATTCATGAGAAACCGAGGAAATGAAATCGTCTTTAAGGTTTTCTGCTTGGCTAAGCTCGGTTGCCATATAGTTTATAGTGTCACACAGCTCACCGATTTCATCATTACGGTTGATTTCGATTCTTGCTTCCAATTCACCCATTGCAATTCTTCTTGCAGTATTACTAACGTCTCTTATGGGCTTAACAATTGATTTTATAAAAAACAGTCCCGAAAAAGCACTGAACGAAAGCACCATGACCGATACTACAACTATGATTATTATGAAGTTGCCTGTCATTTTGCGTGCGGTATTAAGTGAGGTTATCCACCTGTAGGCGCCAAGATAATTACCGTGAGCATCATATAGCGGTGTAGTGCATGCCATAATAGCCTCTCCCTCTGTGGTAGAGGTTTTCTTGCTGACACTGCTCTTTGTTTCCATAGCCAACAAATAGTCCGGCATTTCTTGGTCAGACGACGGAAAGCCGGTTGTTGAAACTATAACCTTTCCCGTGCGGTCAATAACCTGTACTTCGATTTTATTTTTATGTTCAAATTCGCTTGCAATATTGATAGCCGTATCCTTAAAGGTGGTATGGTTTGTTCCCGAAAGAGCATAAAACTCATAAGCATAATCGCTTGCAAGGTCCTCAATTCTTTCGGTTGTTATTGAATTAAAAACTACCGAGGCCACGACCGCAACCGTACTGACAACTATTGCCACAATAAGAAATATGTTTATAAACCATCTGAGCGTTATGCTTTTAAACTTAATTTCAAGTTGCATACCGTAAACCCCTTTCTTAATAATTTATCGTTTTAAATTTAAACCGCCTTGGTGTCCCACTTATAGCCCATACCCCAAACCGTTACAAGACGTTTCGGATTTGAAGGGTCATCCTCAATCTTTTTGCGGAGTCTTCTCATATTAACGTCAACAATTTTTTCTTCACCAACATAGTTACTGCCCCAAACACGGGTGAGTATATCGGTACGGTCAAGAGCAATGTCGGGATTTGCAAAGAAATACTCCATCATCTGGAACTCAACCTGTGTAAGCTCAATATTAACACCGTTTTTTAGTAATGTTCTGCGGCGCAGATTAAGCGTGAATGCGCCGAGTGTTATATCCTCGGGTGCTGCCGCCGCAACCTTTTTGTTCTGCATTTCAACCCTGCGATAAAGGGAATCTACACGTGCCAGAAGCTCGGTAGGACTAAAGGGCTTTGTAATATAATCGTCCGCTCCAAGCATAAGTCCGCTTATTTTGTCCATTTCCTGTGTTCTTGCCGTAAGCATTATAATACCCAATGTTTCGCTCCTGCGCCTTAGCTCCTTGCAAAGGGTAAAGCCATCCATCCCCGGCATAGAAATATCAAGCAAGGCAATATCAAAGCCCTGTAAATCGTTATCATATATATCAAGCGCTTCTTCGCCCGAGCCTGCTTCCTCAACATTATAGCCCACACGTTTAAGATTTATAGCTTCAAATTCACGAATAGCCGCTTCATCTTCAACAATAAGTATACGTTTCATTATACTCCTCCTATTCCGCTAACTTAAAATTAGCTCTTACTGTATCAAGGGTAATTCCTTCCTTTGCCGCCGCATCGGTTATACGGCATATATAGGAATATTCACCGTCATTTGCGATTTCATAAACTCCCTTTGCATTAAATTCTCCTTTATCCCACTGTCGCTTTCTAACCTTTTTAATATACAGCAAGCTTCCGCCAACCGTCATATCCTCGGGGTCATACTTGAAGATTTCACGCAAATTGTTTTCGGTATCCTTTAAAACCGCAATCTTACCAACCCATTTGGCAGGGATGGTGTAATAATAACCGTCATTAACATTTATCATTGTAGTAAGCTGAACCGTCAGTATCTCTCCGTTAAAGGAACACCATTTTGTAAGGTAAAGCTTTTCGTTAACCTCTGACCTTGTAACAGAGGGCACGTTTTCCTGTACCGGAATTTCAATAATACCGTCATCATTAATATCCTTAAGTGTAAAGGAAATTGACCTCAAAGTTGCAAGCGTTTCTTTAGCATCAGGGTCAAAAAGCGGATTAACAAGCCCGCCCTTTTCATAAAAAAGAACCTCGGTAACAGCGCCTGCACCCTTAATTTCGTCAATATAAACCGCAGGTCTTCCGGTAGAAAGGGTAGCAAGTATCGGTTCATTCAAGGTTTTGGCCGTACTGTCAAGCTCACAAGAAGATATTTCGGTTATGCCTTCATCCGAAATTTCAAAAAGCGAAGCCGAATTGCTCTGCTCGGCTGTTGCGGTTCTGATTACCAAAATTTCATTTTGCCGGTCTTCGTCCAAATCACAGCTTATGAAATGTGTGTATCTCTGAAGCAAGCGCTGTGTCAAGGAATTTTCACCCATACTGTAAACCGCAAGCTGCATCTCACTTGTGCCGTAAATCTGCCAGCCAACTAAAATCTCTTCAACTCCATCATTGTCAAGATCGCTGAACTCAACCTTATCAACACTGCCTGCAACGATTTTTTGCTGTGCTATGGAAACCCAGCCGTTTTTAGCTTCGTCAATAACATTTATATTCATAGTAACGGTCTCACCGTCAGTAGTGCTGTAAAAAGCAACTGCCTCCTTGCTTCCGTCACCGTTAATATCCTCCATAACAACCGCTGAACGATATTCACCGCGCAACGGATAAACAAGAGTATATTCCTTGCCTGCGGTTTTTTCTATAACCTCTGCAATGTGGGAAAGCTCACCTGAAAGGGCAGGCGGGTTTAAAAGCTCCTCTGTTTCGGCGGCAAATAAATCACAACCGCAAAGCATAAAGAGCATTACAAAAATTAATAAAGCTTTTATTTTTTTAATCATTACAGAGCTTCACCTCGCAAGCATAAATATACATAATAGATTATACCACAATAGCCCATAAAAATAAAGACATTTTATTAATATTTTATTATTATTTTCAAAAAATTAAAGGTATCTGTATTGCGGAGATTACAATACAGATACCCTTTTTAAATTATTCAGTTAAATGAGCACTCCTCGCTTGCACGCCGTCTTACATTTTCCGCAGCCGTCACAAAGGCTTTGGTCAATTACAGGAAGATTTCCGTCAAGCTTTATTGCGCCCCGTTCACATTGCTTTATGCACATCCCGCAGGCTATACACGAAACATTACAGCCCTTTACAACCGCAACGCCCTTATCCTTATTTGAGCAAGCAACAACGGTTTTATGGTCCTTCGGAATAAGTGATATTGTACCCTTGGGGCAGGCTGCCACACAGGTGCCGCAACCGGTACACAAATCCTCACAAACAATAGGCTTACCGTTTTCAACCGTTATCGCACCAAAAACGCAAGCCGCCGCACAGTCTCCAAAGCCGATACAACCGAATTTACACTCCAACGGTCCGCCCTGAACAAGAACTGCCGCCGAACAGCTATTCATACCGTCATAATTATATTTAAGCTTTGAAACTTCAAAATTTCCGTTACAAGCAACAAACGCCACCTTTGGCTCAACCTTGATTTCAACACCTAAAATTTCGGAAATCGCTTTTGCGGTTACCTCTCCGCCTGCAGTACAGGCATTAGGCTTTGCTTCGCCCTTTGCAAGTGCGGCGGCAAAACCGTCACAACCCGAAAAACCGCAGGCACCGCAGTTAGCGCCGGGCAGAGCTTCACGTATTTTTTCTTGTTTTTCATCGATAGGCACTGCCATAAATTTAGAAGCCAACGCAAGTCCTATACCTGCAACCAAACCAATGATACCGACTATAATTACGGGAATTAAAATATCCATAGCATTAACCCCCTATTCCGGCAAAGCCCAAGAACGACAGCGAAACCAATGCCGCCGCCACAAGCGTTATGGGAAGCCCCTTCAAAAATGCCGGAACATCAGCAGTTTCCATACGCTCTCTCACACCTGCAAACAAAAGCATTGCAAGCATAAAGCCAAGACCTGCTGCCAAAGCATTTACAATAGCTTTTATAAAGTTAAACTCGTTTGTTATGTTAAGCATTGTAATGCCCAATACTGCACAGTTTGTTGTGATAAGGGGCAAATAAATACCCAAAGCCTTGTAAACAGGCTTTATAAATCTTTTAAGAAATATTTCAATAAGCTGAACAATTGCGGCAATAACCAAAATAAAGACAATTGTTTCAAGATAAACGAATTTCGGTGCTAAAACATAATGATAAATAGGCCAGGTAACTGCCGTTGCAACAACCATAACAAAGGTTACGGCAACACTCATTGAAAAGGCTGTGCCACTCTTTTTGGAAACGCCCAAAAACGGACAGATACCCAAAAACTTTGAAAGCACCATATTGTTTGTAAGAAGTCCTGCAAGAATAATTGCAGTAATAGAGGTTGTACTATTCATTTACAACAGCCTCCTTTTCTTCACAGCTTTGCTTGCCGCAAAATCCTCTTGAGGGACAGTTTGCACAACCTATGCTTTCAACCGGCTTTTTGCCTGCCTTTTTGGCAATGGCATTAGAAGCCGCAACAAGCATACCAAATACAAAGAAGCCTCCGGGAGGAAGTAAAAATATAATCATTGGGTCAATGAATTTTGCAGTAATCGGCAAAGCGAACAAGGTTCCCGCACCCAAAAGCTCACGTATTGCTCCCATAAGGGTGAGCACCGCAGTAAAGCCTACACCCATACCAAGACCGTCAAGCACGCTGGCAACGGGAGTGTTTTTAGAAGCAAACATCTCGGCTCTTGCCAAAATAATACAGTTAACAACTATAAGTGGCAGGAATATTCCAAGCGATTTGTCAATACTGGGCAAAAATGCCTTTACAAGCATCTGCACAACACTTACAAAGCCTGCAATGATTGTTATGTATGCAGGTATACGCACCTTATCGGGGATAATATTCCGCAGTAAGGATATAACCAAATTGGAGCAAACAAGCACCACCATAGCAGATACACCCATACCGATACCATTGATTGCAGCAGTTGTTACCGCCAAGGTAGGGCAAGTACCAAGTACAAGCCTTAAAACAGGGTTTTCCTTTATAAGGCCGTTTGTAAAATAGCCTAAATATTTATTTTTCAACCTGCTGCACCTCGCTTTCGGGAGTATATACACTGCTTAAAGAAGTTACTGTTTTATACAAATCTAAAGCCTCATTTACAGCGTTGGTAACCGCCCTTGAGGTAATGGTAGCACCGGTGATAGCCTTAATGCTGTTGCTCTTCTCGGCAGGCTGTTCCTTTACGCACTCAACACCCTTGGTTTTGCCCGAATAGGCAGAGTAAAAGCTTTCCTTGGTAGCATTTTGACCAAGTCCCGGTGTTTCATTTGAAGCATCAAGAATTGCAACCTCTTTTATAACACCGTCCATTCCTACAGCCGTCATAACCGAAACCTCACCGCCGTAGCCCTTTGCAGAGGTGGTGAATATGTAGCCAACTATCTTCTCGTCCTTAACGGCAGTATAATAAACCGTCTCTTTATCTTCGCCAAGAGTTTTTTTCTCAAAGCTGTCAGCCTCTATCAAGAGCTTCATCGTCTCTGTCTTGTTTTTTTCTTCAAGCTCGGTAATTCTGCTCTCTGTAAGCTTATTTGTGAGCGAAAGTGCCAACGGTATTACAATACAAATTGCAAGCAAAACCGCAATCGGCTTTAAAATATCGTTTTTATTAAGCTTTATAAATTCCAAAATCTTATTCATTAGCGCCATCCTCCTTAACCTTTACAGGCTTAACATAGCCGAAAGGCTTACTAAGGGTTAAGCGGTTAATGTAAGGCACCAAAATATTCATAATCAGAATTGAATACGAAACGCCCTCGGGTAAAGCCGCAAATTTTCTTATAACAAAGGTTATAAGACCGCAGCCAACACCAAAAATTATCTTACCGTAAACGGTGGTGGGTGTTGTTGTATAATCAGTAGCCATAAATATAGCGCCCAACATAAGGCCTCCGCCCAAAACGGTAATTGAAAGACTATCTCCTGTAATAAGAGAAAGAATTGCCACAGTGCCTACAAAGCAAAGCGGTGTTTCAACCGAAATAATGCGGCGCATCACAAGATAAAGACCGCCTAAAATAAGTAAAAATGCAGAGGTTTCGCCTATACAACCGCTGTATCTGCCAAAAAACATATTGGTTGTTGTCCAATCTGCCGCAAGCTCTGCCGAAACATCGCCGTTAAGACTTGCAAGCGGCGTAGCAGAGGTTACCGTATGTGTAATAGGCTGCACATATCTTGTCATTTGTGCGGGGAAGGAAACCAGCAAAACAATTCTTGCCGCAATAGCCGGGTTTGCAAAATTACAGCCAATACCGCCAAACATCTGCTTTACCACAATTATCGCCACAACACTGCCTATTGCCGCAATCCAAACAGGTGTCTCGACGCTTAAATTCATTCCGAGTAACAGACCTGTAACAACCGCCGAAAGGTCACCTATGGTATTGGGCTTTTTAAGTATTAAATTCCACAAAAACTCACTTAAAACCGCAAACAAAACGCAGGTGAGCAAAACCAAAACCGCCTTTAGTCCAAAAAGCACACAACCAAAAACAGCAGCAGGCAACAATGCAATTACAACATCAAGCATTATACCCCTTGTTGTATCGGTATGCTTTATGTGCGGAGAAGAAGTGACATTTAAAACACTTTTCATTTTACTGCCTCCTTCTTAAGTGTTGCTTTTGCAACACGCATGGTTTGGGTTAAGGGGCGCTTTGCAGGGCAAACAAATGCACAGCTTCCGCACTCCATACAATAGTTAATATTAAGCGCCTTGAGGGCTTCCTTATCTCCTGACTTCAGGGTAGCATCAACATTAGCAGGATAAAGCTTCATAGGACACGCCTTTGCACATCTTCCGCAACGAATGCAGGCGGTGGCAACTATTTTTTTAGCAGGCGCTTTCATAACGGTTATCGCATTATTGCGTTTTTCAACAACCGCATTGGGATTATAAATATCAATACCCATCATCGGTCCGCCCATAATAACCTCATCTGCTTCGGGGTCAATGCCGCCCACAAACTCTAAAAGCTCACTTATAGGTGTACCTATCGGCACTATTACGTTTTTAGGTTCACTAACTGCAGTACCGTCCACCGTAAGCCTCTTTGAAACAAGCGGCATACCTGTTTTAATAAAGCGGTAAAGGGTGGCAATACTTGTAACATTCATTACAATACAGCCCACATCACCGGGCAACTTTCCAAGGGGCACCTTTCTGCCCGTTGCAGAGTAAATAATCACCTTTTCCGCTCCCTGCGGATATTTTGTGGGAAGGCGCATAAGCTTTACCGTATCGTCCGAATCGCGTTTATCGGTAGCAATCTCATAAAGCTTTGCAATGGCCTTCTTTTTATTACTCTCAACACAGATAATAACCTTGGGAATTTTAAGAATGTCCTTTAAAAGATAAACACCCTCAATAACATCATCATAGCTTTCCATACACTCACGGTAATCGCTCGTGATATACGGCTCACATTCGGCGGCATTTATAATAAGGGTATCAATTTCTGTTCCCTCTTTTATGGTAAGCTTCACCTTTGCAGGAAAGCCTGCACCGCCAAGACCGACAAGACCGCACGCATCAGCCGCTTTTGCAATATCCTCCGGCGTTTTTACCGGAAAAGGTTTTAAACCGGGGTCCTTTTCCATGAGACCGTCCGATTCTATTACAACGCACTCGCCGCTGCCGTCTAAAACCGAAATTTCCTTAACAGTGCCCGAAACGCTTGAATGCACAGGTGCGCTGACATATCCGCCGGCTTCACCGATAAGCGTACCCACAAATACCTTATCACCTTTTTTTACAATTGCCTTTGCCGGCGCACCGATATGCTGCTGCATAGGAATCTTCACTACCGACGGAGTCGGCATAATAACCGTATCGGTTTCAGAAGAAGCCTTTAGGTGCGGCAAAAATGTGCCTCCACAGGCGAAGCCCGCCGGACTTAATATTCTTTCTTTTCCCATAATTAACTCCCTTGAATAGTTATACATATACACAGTTTATTGTACAACATTTTTCGCCTATTTTCAAGTATTATGGCATTAGTTATTTTTTTAACATTTTTTACTGCTTTTTTTAATATTTATACTTGAATATTGAAAAATAATATGCTAAAATGTAGTGTATCATTTTAAAAAAGAAAACTATGGTGAAAAATATGTCTAACAATTCTAGCGTGCCTGTCGTTCATAGATCGTTATCCATAAAAGGGTTTACCACAACCTTTTTAAGATATTGGAAAATACTTATTCCGATTGTTTTGATCTGTTTTTTTATTTTTACGTTTTATTCGGCATTTATTGCAACACCTATGTATAGGTCAACTGCAAAGCTTTATATTGTGAATAAAACCTCAACTCAAGTTACACCTACTGACTTTAATATTTCTACCTACCTTGCTCATGACTTTGCCGAAATACTCAGCGACCAGGTTGTTTTAAGCGAAGTGGCAGAAGAGCTTGATGGCAAATATTCTGTTACGCAATTAAGCAATTACTTAACCGTAACCGCAACCGAAGAAACACGTATTATAGAAATCAAGGTTGCTTCTCCTGACCCTCATGATTCCAAGCTTATTGCAGATACTATTTGTAAGGTTGCTGAACATAAACTGGTTGATATTATGGGGCTTGACCGTGTTAAAATCATCCGTAACGGCAGCTTTTCCAAAAAACCATTTACTCCTAATACAACTTTAGATGCCTTAAAAGGACTTTGTGTGGGCATTTTCATTTCAACAACTGTTGCATTTTTCATAATGATAACCAACAACAAAATTTCATCTTCTGATGATGTTGAGCAAATACTCGGTCTTACGATACTTACCACTATTCCTTTTACCGACCGTAAAAAAGCCAAGCGCTGATACACCCCAAAAAATCTAAAAACTGAAAGGTATTTCAAATGAATATCGAAAATTTTAACCCCGAGCTTACAAATCAATCCTTTGCAGGCAGAGTGAACTTTAACCCCGCCTCTGCCAAAAATGATTTTATAACAATTGAAGCTTTTAAAGCACTTCGTTCAAACCTGCTTTTCTGCGGTTCTAACGTTAAAACCATTGTAATCACATCAACCTTTGAGAGTGAGGGTAAGAGCACCGTTTCCGCCGAGCTTGCAAAAAGCCTTGCGGAAATCGGCAAAAAAACACTCATGATTGATGCTGATATGCGTAAATCCGTAGCACTAAAGAAAACCCTTAAAACCCATGGTATTTTAGGGCTTTCTGAACTGCTTTCCGATCAAGCCCAAATTTCGGATGTGATTTATAATACCCAAATTACTGATTTTGATGTTATTTTCAGCGGTCATTTTCCGCCTAATCCCGTTGAACTTTTAAGTTCTCCCAAGTTTTCTGAAATCATAGATATTTTTAAAAAAGCTTATGATTATATTATAATCGACTCCCCGCCTTTAGCCCCCGTTATTGACGCGGCGGTTATCTCCGCTAAGTGTGACGGAGCAATTTTAGTTGTAGCTCCCGGCAAATCTAAAATTCATGAGTCATTAGCTGTTAAGGAACAGATTCTTAAGAGCGGTTGCAAAATTTTAGGCGCTGTAATCAACGAAACGGATGCAAAGCATCGCGATTTAACAAGTAAGAAGAAATATTATTACTATTCTGCAAATCGTTCCAAAGGTAAAAGAAAATAGATATAAGCAAAAATAACCTTGCCGTGCGGCAAGGTTATTTTTTATACTTGTTTTTTATTATTCTAAAATATAAATCTCCATATTACGCACACCAAACGAAATGCAAGCACTTCTGGTTGCCATAAACAAATCCACACCTGTGGGATGCTTTTTAATAAATCCGCCTGTATCAGCCGCTACAGCATAGCCATAAACAACACTTCCGTCAGGTGACTTAATATAAAGCTTTGTACCGTAAGGAATAACCTTGGGATTAACTGCAATATATCCCGGTTTTGGAGCAACACCTGTAGCACAGTTGTTGCCGGTATAGGTGTAGGCGGTTGCCCTAACAGTCATTTTAGATTTAAAATTAACAGGGTTTCCGTTAGCATCAAGCTGTATTGGAGAAGCCGGGGTTAAAACCGATACCGACTTAACATCCGCACTGGTTTGAACTGCAGGCTTTACAAGCTTTGTTCCAACAACCTGCTTTGCGCTTACGGGAGCGCTAACAACTTCAGAACCGGTAACCTTTTTTTCAACTGATTGACCGTTAACAAGCTTCTCGGTGTAGTTTACCTTCTTTGTTCCGTTAACACCTGCATTAAGGAGCTTAACTTCACCTTTGAGTGAAGTATTTGAATATACGGTTTCGGTTGCAAAAGGAATAGCCTCTGTATAACTTCCGTTTACGTAATCGATGTCTGTGTAATCAATGTAAATCGTCTCGGTAATCTCGGTGTTAAGATCGGGCTGACAGAAATCAAATTCATCAACCTCAATTCCTGCTGCATTGAGAGCATCCTTAACAGTACCGCCTGTAAACTCAATCTCGGTAACCTTATCAGCCTGTGTAACGTATACCGGATAAACATACGCAATCTCAACAGAGGTAACCTTGCCTGCAACGGTTGTTGCTTCGATATTATAATTGTCAGACTTTAACTGCAAGTCGTTAAGCACAGTATTAACATCAGCGCTTAGTGTACGTACAGTATATGTCTTTTCACCGTCAAAAATATTCACAGTGTATATGGAGTTTCCAAGTAAAGTACAAACTGCGATGGTTGTTGCCGTAAGTAATGCTATGCAACCAATACGCATTTGTCTGCAAGCAAAGAATTTGCCGAGACAATACTTTAATTTCTCTATCATCCAATGACTCCTTTGAATTGTAATTTTCGGACCGATGTGTATTGTACACAAAAAATCGTGTTATGTCAAAGCAGAAAAAAGGGGTGATTTTGTATCTTTTGACCAAAAAAACCACTTTTTTAAAAAAGTTACAGCTTTGTAACCTTTTAAAAACCTCATTTATTACCATTTTTTGACATCTTGCTTGTGCAGTCCTACAAATTTGCCTCTTAAAAATGCCCCAAACTCTATAAAAAAGTCTTTTTACCACTAATGATTGTGCTTTTTTACCGCTTTTTAAAAACACACAACACTAAATCTTGTGGCAAGTTTTTTTCTTTTTTTTAAATATTTGTTTGCTTTTTCCTATATATAATATATGTATGTCCAAAATATAGG
The DNA here is from genome assembly GCA_045542295.1 of Acutalibacteraceae bacterium. Taxonomy (GTDB): domain Bacteria; phylum Bacillota; class Clostridia; order Oscillospirales; family Acutalibacteraceae; genus UBA737. Next base: position 4,894 of record JAZQKT010000076.1, on the reverse strand, counting down.
TTATATACATATATTATATATACTTATTCTCCTAAAGCGAAATTACATAAAATTTTCAGATAGTACAAAGCGGCTGCCCCACTCTACTGGTGAGACAGCCGCCTTTCTCTTAAAAGCTTTATTCGTAATCAACAATATCAACCCAAGAGAGTAAAAATTCACGTTCTTCGGGTTTGCCCTTTACCGATTGTGACGCCGCAACGATTGGCAACCATTTTTGAATATATTGCTTTGCGGTATCACTCTTTTTACAAAAGATATCTAAATACTTTTCAGCCAAGTCTTTCTTGCCTTCAAGACAGAAAAGAAGATAGGTTCTGGCCACATCGGCAGAAGCGTTACCTTGAGTGGCGTGTGCCCAGTCAATTATATAAGGTGTTCCGTCCGAAGTGATAATAACATTAGAGGGGTCAAAATCACCGTGACAAACCTTATTATGCTTGGGCATACCCTCAAGACGCGTGTGCAACTCGTAACGGGTAGTGGCATCTAAAGTTGTATCGCTGATTTTACGGTTCATTTTATCCTTAATCTTGGTAAGCAAGGGCGCTTTTTTGGAGTGAATCAGCATTTGAACATCAATAAACATATCAAGATATTTATCTAAATCCTTTTTCATTAGATCTGCTAACGAATCGCCCTCAATAAACTCCTCAATTATTGCCCATTTACCGTCAATCTTGGAAATTTCAATAATTTTAGGAATATTAAGTCCTATTTCCTCTATTCTTGCCTGATTAAGTGCTTCATTGAATATGCCCGCCTTTGAATAGCTTTCATCAAAAACCTTTACGCACTTATCACCGTCACGATAAACCGTTTTACCTGTTCTTTTTGCAATAATTTCCATAAAACTTACTCCTTAAATATCCTTATGCTCGCCATAGTAAGCGTTAAGATACATTTGTTTGATTTCACTCATAAGCGGATAGCGTGGGTTAGCACCTGTACACTGATCATCAAACGCCTGCTCTACCATTTCGTCAAGGTTTTCAAGAAATACCTTTTCATCAATACCGTAAGCTTTGATATTTTCTTTAATGCCCACTTTAACCTTCAATTCGTTGATTGCAGTAATAAGGTTTTCCATTTTTTCAAGGTCGGTTTCACCGCCAAGTCCCAAATAATCGGCAATTTCGGCATAACGGGCAAGCGTATGAGGATGGTCATATTGTGAAAATGTGCCCATCTTAACAGGTGTTTCGCTTGCGTTGAATCGGATAACCTCTTCAATCATAAGCGCGTTTGCAACACCGTGTGGTAAATGATGGAAGGCACCCAGCTTATGTGCCATAGAATGACACACGCCCAGAAAAGCATTAGCAAAAGCCATACCGGCCATTGTTGCGGCGTTAGCCATCTTTTCACGCGCCTCTATATCGGTCTGACCGTTTTCGTATGCACGCGGCAAATATTTAAAAATGTTTTTAAGAGCCTGTAACGCAAGACCGTCAGTATAATCGGTTGCAAGCATTGCAGCATAAGCCTCAACGGCGTGAGTCACAGCATCTATACCCGATGCGGCAGTCAAGCCCTTCGGGGCAGACATGTGGAAATCTGTATCGATAATCGCCATATTAGGAAGAAGTTCGTAATCGGCAAGAGGATATTTAACCCCTGTCTTCTCATCGGTTATAACCGCAAACGGTGTAACCTCGGAGCCCGTACCCGCAGAAGTGGGAACCGCAATAAAATATGCCTTTTCTCCCATTTTGGGGAAGGTGTAAATACGCTTACGAATATCAATAAAGCGCATCGCCATATCCATAAAGTCAACTTCCGGATGCTCATAAAGAACCCACATAATTTTAGCGGCATCCATAGCCGAGCCACCGCCGAGAGCAATAATTGCATCTGGCTTAAAGGCCGACATTTGCTTTGCACCGTCAGTTGCATTTTTAAGGGTTGGATCGGGTTGAACGTCAAAGAAGGTTGTGTGCGAAATACCCATTTCGTCAAGCTTATCGGTAATCGGTTTTGTGTAACCGTTTTCATAAAGGAAGTTGTCGGTTACGATAAACGCCTTTTTAGCGTTGCGAACTGTCTTTAGTTCGTCCAGCGCAACGGGCAAACAACCTTTTTTGATATAAACCTTTTCAGGTGCGCGGAACCAGAGCATATTTTCCCTTCTTTCTGCAACGGTTTTAATGTTTAAAAGATGCTTTACACCTACGTTATCCGATACCGAGTTGCCTCCCCAAGAGCCACAGCCAAGGGTGAGCGAAGGTGCAAGCTTAAAGTTGTAAAGGTCACCTATACCACCGTGTGACGAGGGTGTATTAACAAGGATACGGCAGGTTTTCATACGAGCGGCAAAGGCATTAAGCTTTTCGGTTTCCGATATTTCATTAAGATAAACACTAGACGTATGACCGAAGCCGCCGTCCTCAACCAATCTTTCAGCTTTAGAAAGTGCTTCGTCAAAATCCTTCACCTTATACATAGCCAACACCGGTGAAAGCTTTTCGTGAGCAAACTCCTCCGAAAACTCAACGCTTTCAACCTCACCGATAAGAATTTTCGTCATTTTAGGAACGGCAACACCCGACAGTTCAGCAATTTTAACTGCTGATTGACCAACTATTTTAGCATTTAATGCACCATTAATAATAATTGTCTTTCTAACCTTTTCGGTTTCTTCGGGATTTAAGAAATAACATCCGCGTTTTGCGAACTCCTGTTTAACCTCATCGTAAATGCTTTCAAGCACGATAACCGATTGCTCGGACGCGCATATCATACCATTGTCAAAGGTTTTTGAATGGATAATCGAGTTAACAGCCAAAAGGATGTCAGCGCTGTCATCAATAATCGCAGGGGTATTACCTGCTCCAACTCCCAAGGCAGGCTTTCCGCTTGAATATGCCGCCTTCACCATTCCGGGACCGCCTGTTGCCAGGATAATGTCAGCCTCTTTCATAACGGTGTTAGTCATCTCAAGGCTCGGTACATCGATACAGTCGATAATACCCTCCGGCGCACCTGCTTTAACCGCCGCCTCAAGCACAAGCTTTGTGGCAGCAATAGTGCTGTTTTTTGCGCGCGGATGAGGTGAAATTATAATCGCATTTCTGGTCTTTAACGCCAACAAACATTTGAAAATCGCAGTAGATGTTGGATTTGTGGTCGGAATAACCGCCGCAATAACGCCAATAGGTTCAGCAATCTTTTTAATACCGTATGCTTTATCCTCTTCGATAACACCGCAAGTTTTGGTGTTTTTATATGCGTTATAAATATATTCCGAAGCATAGTTGTTTTTTATAACCTTATCTTCAACTACACCCATTCCCGTTTCCTCTACCGCCATTTTGGCAAGAGGAATTCTTGCTTTGTTTGCGGCAGATGCAGCGCTTAGGAAAATTTTGTCAACCTGCTCCTGTGTATAGGTTGCAAATTGCTTTTGTGCTTCACGTATGCGAGAAATAGCCGATTCCAGCTTTTCTACATTGTCTATAATTCCGTAATTCATAGTATCTGCTTTGCCTCCGAATAATAGATTTTTATTCTGCTTACATTTTAACAACGATATTAACGGTAAACAATTCTTAAAACAGATAATAGGTGTTATCAAAATTGATAACACCTACTTTTTGCTTATAAATACTTCTTTTTTGCCTCATAAAGCTCCGAAATGAATCGACGGTCCAGGTCGGTAAGCTTATATCCTGTTTTATATATCAGTATGTCCCGATAAACCTTTTTGTTGTCTTCACATTTTCTTTGGACAAGATTATATCTGTCAAGCAGCGCCTGCGGAACGGGCGAAACCCACATAAAGGTTTCGTTATTTTTACAAAGCAACTCAAACTGACTGGCTCTTTCAAATATAAAAATTCTGCGTTCTATATCGTTTGAAAGCTCCTCCTTAACGACCTTTGACACCGGTATTGACGGAACATACGGATCCGCATGAGCGATTTCTATATAATTCGTAAGATCGTTAAAGCTGATATTCTCCTTGTTTGCCAACGGATTATCCTTGCCCATAATAAGCACATAGGAAAACTCGGTCACCATTTCTGACTCAAGCCCTTTTTCGTTTAGCATTTCCTTGAAATACTTGTCATAGTTTTTGGCATACCTTATGATACCCAACTTATAGTCGTGAGTAAGAATATTGTGAATTGTGCGCTGTGAATTGGTTTCCTTGTAAAAAATTTCGGCAGCATCCCCTGTGAGCGATTTTGAAAATTCAGAAAACGCATCTGAAATATAGCAGGCACGCGGCACAGAAATTGAAAACTTTTGTTTTTTGGGTGCACCGTCCTTATAAAACTTTTCAAGTTGATCTAACTGCCCCAATACCCCTTTAGCAAAGCTCATAAACTCTTCACCCTCGGGGGTTAGGTTCATACCTGTAGCGGTGCGTTCAAACAGAACAACTCCTATGTCAGATTCAAGTTCTTTAATAGAACGACTGATATTGGGTACTGCTATAAGGAGAGTTTCGGAAGCTTTGCTCATAGAACCAAGCCTTGCGACCTCAAGTGCATATCTTATATGTAATATATTCAAAGAAATCACCTTTTATTAGTTTTACAGATTTATTTTACCTCATTTTTATATAATAATCAATCTATTTTCTTATACAAATTCCATATTGCAACAAAAAGGCTTCTGCCGATGGGCAATCCCGCCGCAGCGATGGGCTCCACTTGTCAGGGGAGCTGTCAACGAAGTTGACTGAGGGGTAGTTTGAGAGCTTCCTTTTCTCTCCCTCCGTCTTTTGCTTTGCAAAATCCACCTCCCTCATCAGAGGGAGGCAAAGCACAACACAATATTTTTATTGTTCATCGGTTAACCTCTATAGACCCACGCCACTATCGTGTGATTTTCGTTATACAAGCAAACGGCACACCTCGTTTGAGGTGGGCCGTTTTTTAATGTAAGG
>JAZQKT010000075.1:0-16403 GCA_045542295.1 Acutalibacteraceae bacterium | reverse complement strand
GGGTGGGATACACTAAAAATTACGCCCGAGTGGAAACCACCTCAAAAGAAAATCTTAGCGGCAAACTTTTAAACGTTAAGATAATTTCCGCCTTTGGCGAGACAGTTGAGGGTGAAATAGTATGAGTATATGCTATATTTTTGGCTCCGCTTTGGGTGAGCCTGACTTGTTTAAACCAAACGAAAGTGACCTTGTAATCGCCGCCGATGCAGGTTATTTAAAGCTTAAAAAATTGGGTATCACTCCCGATTTAGCGGTGGGAGACTTTGATTCCTTGGGCGAAATTCCGACCGACACCGAGGTTGTAATGCACCCCGTTAAAAAGGACGATACCGACACACTTTTGGCTATAAAAATCGGCATAGAAAAAGGCTTTAAGGAGTTTCATTTTTATGGTTGCACGGGAAACCGCTTAGACCATACATTTGGTGCTTTGCAAAACCTTTCATTTTTAGCCGAAAGAGGCTGCAGAGGTTATTTATTCGGCGAGGATTTTATCTCAACCGCCATTAAAAATGACAGTTTGGAGTTTGGCGAAGAAAGACAGGGCAACATTTCGGTTTTTGCCGCAACAAGCGAATGCGAAATATCTATAGACGGGCTTTTATACACCACAAAAAACAAAAAAATCACCTATGATTTCCCCATAGGTGTTAGCAACGAATTTATTGGCAAAAAGGCAAAAATCACAGCCCTTAACGGCACAGCGATTATAATTTATAAAAGATAAAACCACCCAAAAGGGTGGTTTTTTAATTAATCAATCTCAACCGAAACGGTTTCATTTTTTCTGGTGGCGGCAGCACGCATTACAACACGGATAGCGTTGGCAATTCTGCCTTGCTTTCCGATAACACGACCCATGTCGCCCTCAGCAACGTGAAGATGGTAAACTGTAACGCCGTCCGCATTGGGCTCGTCAACAGTAACCTCTACAGCCTCTGGATTTTCAACCAAACCCGAAGCCAAAGATACTAAAAGTTCTTTCATGGTAAATTCCCCTGTTAAAGATTAAAGTACACCGTTCTTCTTGAGTAAAGCCTTAACTGTGTCGGTAGGCTGAGCTCCGTTAGCAATCCACTTCTTAGCCTTTTCGCTGTCAATATTTACAGCAGAGGGTTCTTTAGTAGGATCATAAGTGCCGATTTCTTCGATGAAGCGGCCGTCACGAGGATAACGTGAATCAGCAACAACAACACGGTAGAAGGGAGCCTTTTTAGCACCCATACGACGAAGTCTGATTTTAACTGCCATTGTTTTTCCACCTCCGTATAGAGAATTTAATATATGTTTTAAAAGTCAAAGCTTAAAAACCAAAATTACTGAAGTCACCGCCACCGGGCATATTCATACCACGCAGCATTTTACGCTTGCCGCCCTTTGTATTCATTTGCTTGAACATTTTTTTCATCTGCTCATACTGCTTTAAAAGACGGTTCACATCCTCAACCCTTGTGCCCGAGCCTGCGGCTATTCGCTTACGTCTTGAAGCGTTTATTATATCGGGCTTTGCACGCTCCTTTTTAGTCATAGAGGTTATTATTGCCTCTATTCGGAGCATTTGCCTGTCATCTATATCAACATCCTTCAGTTGCTTACCCATACCCGGGAGCATCGAAAGAATGCTTTTAAGTGAACCCATTTTTTTGATTTGACGGAACTGCTCCAAAAGGTCATTCATATCAAACTTGTTTTCTTGAAGTCTGCGTGCCGCCTCTTCTGCCTTCTTTTCGTCAACCTCGGCCTCAACCCTTTCAATAAGTGAAAGCACGTCACCCATATCAAGTATTCTTGAAGCCATTCTGTCAGGGTGGAATTCCTCAAGCTCGTCAAGCTTTTCGCCAACACCTGCAAACATAATCGGCTTACCCGTAACAGCCTTTACGGAAAGCGCCGCACCGCCACGTGTGTCACCGTCAAGCTTGGTGAGAATTACACCGTCAAGCTCTAAAATATCGTTAAACGCTTTTGCAATATTAACTGCATCCTGACCCACCATTGAGTCAACAACCAACAAAATGTTGTGAACCTCAATAGCCTCTGTAATGCGCTTAAGCTCATCCATAAGCTCGGTATCAATATGCAATCTACCTGCGGTATCAAGTATCAAATAATCATGACCGTAATCTCTGGCATAGGCTACAGCCTTTTTTGCAATAACCTCGGGCTTTTCAGTTCCCAGCTCAAAAACAGGGGCACCTACAGCCTTGCCGACAACCTTTAACTGCTCAATAGCGGCAGGACGGTAAATATCGCAGGCAGCAAGCATAGGTCTGTGGCCTTGAGCGCGCAAAAACCTTGCAAGCTTTGCCGAATGTGTGGTTTTACCGCTACCCTGCAAGCCGCACATCATAATAACGGTGGGCAGCTTATTTGAAACATTAAGTCTTGCCTGCTCACTTCCCATTAAAGCGGTAAGCTCTTCCTTAACGATTTTAATAACCATCTGCGGCGCCGTAAGACTTTCCATAACATTAGCGCCGATACACTTTTCGGTAACGGAATTAGTAAAATCTTTAGCAACCTTATAGTTAACGTCCGCCTCCAAAAGAGCTAAACGCACCTCACGCATAGCGGTCTTAACATCCGATTCGCTAAGCTTACCCTTAGAACGCAGGCGCTTAAACACAGACGTAAGCTTATCGGATAAACTATCAAACGCCATTTCGTTCACTCCTTACAAATTATCAATTATATCAAGAATTTCTGTTATGTCACTACTACCGTTTCTTATTTGAAGCGATAACTCCTTAAGTCTTAAAAAGCTTTTGCAATAGCCGCATTTTTCTTCCAATGCGTTAAGCTGTGCCACTGCCCTTTTTATAAGGTCATTAACACCTTGACGTGTAATCCCCTCATTTTCGGCAATTTCCGAAAGCGATAAATCATCATTATAATAATACTCAGTAAGTGCCTTTTGCTTTCCGCTTAAAAATTCACCGTAAACGTCAAGCAAAGCAGAAACATATAAATCCTTCACAGTAAAGCACCTCACCGAATTGCAAGTATAGCACAAAAGTTTACGTCTGTCAAGCTTTTTTCTTGACAGACGCATTTTTTCTTTTTTAAAGCACCTTGGCCAGTTCCTCAACTAACTGCGACATTTTTTGTCCCTTGTTGAGCCTTATTGTATAAACAGGCTTGCCTGTTGCGTTAAGCATAAATCTGTTACCGAAATGCTCGGACAGCTTTGCCATAACCGCAGGCTCTATTGAATTAATGTGCAGTATTGCTGTATTTGCAGTACCGGTTATTTCTGCAATCTTGGCACTTACCGCCTTGTTACGCAGTATCGAAATATCAATAAGCCCCATAACCGAATTGGGCGGCTCACCGAAACGGTCACAAAGCTCGTCGATAACATCGCTTGCGTCTTCTTCGGTTCTGATAGCGGCTATTCTTTTGTAAATACCAAGCCTTGCAGGTAAGGATTCAATATAGCTTTCGGGTATATGTGCCGAAACATTAAGGTCAACCGTACAGGGTATATCATCCTCGGGCAGGACACCGTTTTCCTCGTTCACAGCCTCGGATAACAGCTTTAAATACATATCATATCCTACCGACTCCATATTACCGTGCTGGTCACCGCCCAAAATACTGCCTGCTCCCCTTATTTCAAGGTCGCGCATGGCAATCTTAAAGCCCGAACCAAACTCGGTATATTCCCTTATTGCCTCAAGTCTTTTTGCGGCAACATCCGAAAGCTGCTTGTTTTGTCCAAAGCAAAAATAAGCATAGGCTCTTCTCGGCGAGCGCCCAACACGTCCTCTCAACTGGTGAAGCTGACTGAGTCCCATACGGTCGGCATCCTCAATTATAAGTGTGTTGGCATTAGGCACATCAACGCCTGTTTCAATAATTGTGGTGCAGACAAGCAGATCGATTTCATGCTCTAAAAGCTGTCGCCAAACATTGGTCAGTTCGTCTTCACTCATTTTACCGTGTGCTATTCCAATATTTATATTCGGCAATCTTTGCTTAAGCTTCATAGCACATCTTTCGATTGTATCCACACGGTTATGCAGATAATAAACCTGGCCGCCGCGCCTTATCTCTTTATTAATAGCATCGGTTATAACACCTGCATTATATTCAAGTACATAGGTCTGAACAGGATGTCTGTCACCCGGAGCTTCATCTATAGAGGACATATCCCTAAGCCCCGACATTGCCATATTAAGCGTTCTGGGTATTGGGGTTGCACTTAAGGTCAAAATATCCACAAAGGGATAAAGCTCTTTTAGCCTTTCCTTTTGTGCCACGCCAAAGCGTTGCTCCTCATCAATTATAACAAGACCTATGTCCTTAAATTTTACGTCCTTTGAAATAAGTCTGTGCGTGCCCACAACCATATCAAGTCTGCCGCATTTAAGGTCAGCTATAATCTTTTCCTGTTGTTTTGGAGATACAAACCGATTAAGCAGCTTAACCGTTATCGGCATATCTCCAAAGCGGCGGACTATTGTGTTATAATGTTGCATTGCAAGTATGGTTGTAGGAACCATAAGCACGCATTGCTTACCCTCACTTATACACTTAAATGCCGCACGAAGCGCCACCTCGGTCTTGCCAAAGCCAACGTCACCGCAAAGCAGACGGTCCATAGGAACCTCTCGCTCCATATCACTCTTTATCTCATTTATACATCTTAGCTGATCCTCGGTTTCGTCATAGGGAAAACGTCGCTCAAAATCATTCTGCAAATCAGTATCGGGACTAAAGGCATATCCCTTAACACTCATACGCTTTGCATACAGTGCTGTTAGTTGTTTTGCCATATCCTTTACTGCCGCTTTAACCCTTCTTCGGGTTTTCTGCCACTCTGTACCACCCAGACGGTTAAGCTTTATACCACCGTCCTCGGTTGCAGTGCCGATATATTTTGAAACCAAATCAAGCTGTGTTACGGGAACGTAAAGCACATCGCTTTTAGCATATTTAATCTTAATATAATCCTTTGTAACGCCCTGATTTGTAATTCTGTTAATACCGTCAAAAATACCGATACCGTGAGACGAGTGAACAACATAATCACCCACACGAAGCTCATCCAACGAGCCAATCTCTTGGGCATTTTTAGGTCTTTTACGTACCTTTTTACCCTCACTGCTTATATAGCGGTGAGTTACAAGTAAAAACCTTTGAGAGGGTATCTCAAAGCCGCCCGAAATACCTCCGAGCGCAACTGTTACACCGCTTGTAATTTCTTTGGGCGCAGGGTCAAAAACCGCCGCTATTCCCCTTTCGTTAAGCTCACTGGTGAGTACCTTTGCCGCCTTCTGCTCTCCCGCAAGTATAACAACCTTGCCCTTTTGCTCACTAATATATGAAATATCCTCAATTAAAACGTTTATATCACCGCTCCAAGCAGTAGAACGCTTATAGTTAAAGTTTAAAATATCCTTGATTTTCAATTCGTACGAGGTTCTCGGGAAATTTTCAAGTATTACCGCCTTTTCAAGCTCACTCCAAAATTCAGCCGAGCCTAACCACAGCATTGAAGTGGCTTCAGATAAAAAGCCCTCCGTAAGATAGCTTTCCACATCCTCGGACTGCTGAATAAACAAGCTTTTGAGCCTTTCTGCAATATTTGCACTTTCAGATACAAAAAACAAGTTATCCTTAACATAGTCAAAAACCGTTTCCCCGCCACTGTAAATCAGCGGAATATATCTGTCCGCGTGAATACTGATTCCGTTTTGCAGTGCAGAAATATCCGCATTAAGCCTTTCGCGTTGTTTGTCGGTCAAAACCTTTGCATTATTAAGATACTCTTCTAAAATCTCCGCCAAATTTTGAGGGTTATAAAGTATCTCACAGGCAGGGGTGATTTCTGCTGTGCTTTGTTCCTCTGTTCTGCGCTGACTTTCGGGGTCATAAAGACTTATTGTGTCAATTTCATCACCCCAAAATTCAATTCTGTAGGGGTACTCGGAGTTAACGGGAAATACGTCAAAAATTCCGCCTCTTACCGAAAACTGCCCTCTGCCCTCGCAGATTTCACTTCTCACATAGCCTGCATTTAAAAGCTTTTCGGTAAGATCTGTCAACTCATAGCTTTCACCACAGCTAATGCTAAACCTTGCCCTTGTTAAAATTTCGGGCGGAACAGTAAGCTGGCAGGCTGATTGGGCAGAAACGCAGAGTAGCTCAAAATCCCCGTCCAAAAGCTTGGACAGGGTGTCGGTTCTTTTATGCTCATATTCTTTTGAATAACCGCTGAAGTCACCTATGCAATAGTCCCTTAGCGGAAAGGTGACGGCATTTACACCCAAAGCCTTTGCATCCTCCGCAAGCTCTGTCGCAGATGCCTCATCATGGGTAACCACTGTTAGCCGCCGCTTGGTATGGCTTAAAACCGCCTTTAACAGCACCGCCTTGTGAATAAGTGAAAGTCCTGTACAAACGGTGGGCAGTCTGCCCTTTTCAATTTCCCTTAAAAGTGCGGCACAATCAGGGTCACAGGCAAGTATTTTACTTATAAATTCCATATAATCCTCAACTGCTGTATTTATTCATTGCAGAATCAATGCCTCTTAAAACAATTTCCTTTACCGCCGCAGAGGCATTAACCAAAACCTTGTCAAAATCGGTGCGCTGTTCGGTGGGAATTTTCCCCAACACCCAGCTTGCCATATCATAATCGGGGTGCGGCTTTTGACCAACACCTATTTTGATTCGCATAATATCATCCCTGCCAAAAAGCTCAATAATATCACGCATACCCTTTTGACCGCCGTCACTTCCCTTTCGGCGTATCCGAAGCTTGCCTACATCAAGCGAAACATCATCCTGAATAATAACAATCCTGTCTACGGGTATCTTATAAAAAGCGGCAATTTTAGTAACCGCTCTCCCCGAATTATTCATATAGGTTTGCGGCTTTATAACAAGTATTCGCAAATCCTTTATTTTAAATTCACCCAAAAGCGCTTCATTTTTGTTTTTATTAAATGTAAAGCTGTTATCCTCTGCCAAACGGTCAACCGCCATAAAGCCTGCATTATGTCTTGTGTTTTCATATTGCAGTCCCGGATTTCCAAGCCCCACAACAAGCCAATCATAGGTTGCTTTAGTCTTAAAAATCATATTTTATCACCAATCGGTATTTTAACACATCTGCAAGCTTTATGCAAGAAAAAAGGTAACAGCAAAGCCTTAATTTGCTGTTACCTTTAAATTATTCTTCCGAATGTCCGTTAGCTATTATAACCCGAGCTATACTTTCAGCATAGCTGTTACAAAGCTCCTCGCTTTCGCTTTCAATCATAATTCGTATCACCGGCTCGGTTCCGCTTTGGCGCAAAAGCGCTCTGCCCTTACCGTCAATCAGCTTATCAACCGCCTTTAATTCCGCTAAAACATCGCTGTCCAGCATAACTGCGGCTTTATCCTTAACCCTTATGTTTTTTGTGAGCTGCGGATAAAGCTTTACAGGCTCCGCAAGCTTTGAAAGGGTTGACTTGCGGTCACGCATTTCCTCTGCAATCATTATTGCGGTCAGTAAGCCGTCACCTGTGGTAGCATACTTTTTAAGTATAATATGTCCCGATTGCTCGCCGCCTAAACGGTAGCCCTTTTCCTGCATACATTCATATACAAAGCGGTCTCCCACAGAGGTCTGCACACATTCAATATCCGCTTCCTTAAGTGCCGCAAAAAGTCCGCTGTTTGACATAATAGTTGCAACAATTGTATTATGGTCAAGCATATTTCTTGCCTTAAGTCTTGTGGCAAGAATGTAAAGCATACCGTCTCCGTCAACCACTTTACCGTTTTCATCAACCGCAATACATCTGTCGGCATCACCGTCAAACGCAAACCCCACATCAAGATGGCGCTCCTTTACCAAAGCACAAAGCTTTTCTATGTGGGTAGAACCGCAATCCTCGTTTACATTGAGACCGTCGGGCTCGTTGCCAATTACTACGGTCTGTGCGCCTAAAGCATCAAACACATTTTTGGCTATCATCCACGAAGCACCGTTTGCACAATCAAGACCTATTTTAAGCTCCTTGTAGGAATGTGCGGCAACCGATATGAGATACCCTACATATCTGTTTCTTCCTGCAACATAATCTACAATACAGCCTATTTTTTCCTTGCGTGCCAAGGGCAAATCGTTTCCGCAAACTCCAAATTGCTTAAGATTACCGTCAATATAATCCTCAATAAGCGCGGTTGTACTGTCATCCAGCTTTTCACCGTGGCGATTTATAACCTTAATTCCGTTATCATAAAAGGGGTTATGTGAAGCGGTAATCATAATTCCGCAATCAAACTCATCCTGCCTTGTAACATAAGAAACGCTCGGTGTGGTTGTAACATGAAGCATATAAGCATCCGCTCCCGAGGCAGTGATGCCGGCTACGATTGAATATTCAAGCATATAGCTTGAACGGCGTGTATCCTTACCAATAAGTATTCTCGGTCTATAGCCGGTTTTAGTACAGCCCGAAAGCGGTGAGGAATAATACCAGCCCAAAAATCTTCCAACCTTATAGGCTTGCATAGAGGTAAGGTCTAAATTAGCCTCTCCCCTAAATCCGTCCGTGCCAAAATATTTGTTGCCTTCTGTTTTAGCCGTACCTTTATTCTTAAGTGAAATTTTGTCATACAAAAGCTCATCGCAAGAAACATTAAAAAGCTCGCACAACTGCAAAACCTTGTCGATTTGCGGCAAAGCCTGCCCCATCTCCCACTTTGAAACCGATTGCCTTGAAACCGAAAGCCTTTCGGCAAGCTGCTCCTGTGAAATATTAAGACTGTCACGCAGATGTGATATTTTTTCACCTATAGTCATAATATTGACCTCCTTATTTAAGACCCTTCTACAATAATATTCCCGTCGTTGTATAAAGAATACCCCTTTGTGGGATTCTTTTTCAACCAACTACACATTGAATTTTAAGCAACCTACGGTTGCGTTTTGTCCGAAAACGATTAATTGTTTACTTATATTTTACTCTGTCGCAACGCTTTGTGCAATCAAAAGTTTACATAAAGGTATTTCATAAAGCCTAAATATTCTCTTACCATAACAATCCCAATCATTTGAAAATTTGGCTCGCTATATGTAAAAATGCCTCCATTTTTGTACATGTTTAACAAATACTGTCAAAAAAGTTTTTATTTTGTCTTTAATTTTTGACAAAATCCACTTGAAAAATGGGTTTTAAACTGATATAATAACTATGTAAATTATTAAATGGTATTTTTATCCTCGCCAACAATAAGGAGCTATAATATGCAGGAACTTTTAAAAAATTTCACTTCTTCCGTTATTTTTAATGCCTATGAGCTTTTCGGCTCTTTTGCAAAAGGAAACAGCGTCACCTTCAGAGTTTGGGCACCAAACGCACAGTCAGTATCTGTTGTGGGTGACTTTAACGATTGGAACAATGACGCTAACAGAATGTCCAAAATTGACGGCGGCTGTTGGGAAACCACTGTTGATGGCATAGAAAACTTCGCTGTCTATAAATATGCAATTACAGGCTGTGACGGTAAAACCGTTTTGAAGTCTGACCCCTATGCACGTCATTTTGAAACCGCACCCGCAAACGCCTCCAAGGTTTATAAGGAGGATAATTACAAGTGGAATGACGGTGATTGGTGCAAAAAACGCAAAAGCACCAATGTCTATGAATCTCCTGTTAATATATATGAGGTACACGCAGGCTCTTGGCGCAGATATGAGGACGGTAATACTTACGATTATGTAAAGCTCGCCGAGGAATTAGCCACTTACCTTAAAGAAATGAACTATACCCACGTTGAGCTTATGCCCATAACCGAATATCCTTTTGACGGTTCTTGGGGTTATCAGGTAACAGGCTATTTTGCGCCCACTTCACGTTACGGTACCCCTGCGGATTTCAAAAAATTCATTGATATAATGCACCAAAACGGAATAGCCGTAATTTTAGATTGGGTTCCTGCCCATTTCCCAAAGGATGAGCATGGTCTTTACCGCTTTGACGGCTCACCTGCCTACGAATATTCCGACCCCAGAAAGGGCGAGCATAAGGAATGGGGCACCGCAGTTTTTGACTACGGCAGAAATGAGGTTAAAAGCTTCTTAATCTCAAGTGCCGTATTTTGGCTCAAGGAATACCATATTGACGGACTTCGTGTTGACGCTGTAGCCTCAATGCTTTATCTTGACTATGGCAGGCAGGATACCGGCTGGGTGCCTAATATTCACGGGGGACGTGAAAATCTTGAAGCGGTGCAATTTTTAAAGGAAGTTAATGAAGCCGCATATAAGGTTAATCCAAACGTTCTTATGATTGCTGAGGAATCAACCGCCTGGCCAATGGTTACAAAGCCCTCTTATGACGGCGGATTAAGCTTTAATTTTAAATGGAATATGGGTTGGATGAATGATATGTTAAGGTATATGTCATTAGACCCACTCTTCCGCAAAGGTAATCACGATTGCCTAACCTTCTCGTTTTTCTATGCCTTTAGTGAGAACTTCATTCTCCCCCTTTCTCACGATGAGGTAGTTCACGGCAAATGCTCAATCATAAATAAGATGCCGGGTGACTATGACCTTAAGTTTGCAGGAATCAAAGCCTTTTATGCTTATATTATGGCACACCCCGGCAAAAAGCATTTGTTTATGGGTCAGGAATTTGCACAGTTTATTGAATGGGATTATAAAAAAGAGCTTGATTGGTTACTGCTCGATTACGATAATCACCGCAATATGCAGAAATTTTCAAAAGAGCTTAATAAATTCTATCTTGACCATGCTCAATTGTGGGAGGTTGATTTTTCTTGGGAAGGCTTCAAATGGATATCCAATGATGACTATAATCAAAGCATAATCTCCTTCAGAAGAATCAGCAAATCGGGCGACGAACTTGTCGTTGTCTGCAATTTTGTGCCGGTAGCACGTGAAAATTACCGTATAGGTGTACCTGTTTTGGGCAGTTATAAAAGAATCTTCTGTTCGGACGATGAAAAATACGGCGGCTCCACAAAGCCGCGTACTACAGGCTTTAAAGCAGAAAAGCTTCCTATGCACGGTTATAATTACTCAATGAGTATTGATATACCGCCCATGTCCGTAAGCTTCTTCAGCCTACCTGCGAAGCGCTCAAAAAATACCGATACAAATAAATCAGCTAAAAAAACATCTGTTAAAAAGCAAAAAACCGTTTAGCCGAG
This sequence comes from Acutalibacteraceae bacterium, assembly GCA_045542295.1. Lineage (GTDB taxonomy): Bacteria > Bacillota > Clostridia > Oscillospirales > Acutalibacteraceae > UBA737. Next base: position 5,222 of record JAZQKT010000075.1, on the reverse strand, counting down.
CTGACCCATCTTAAAGCCGACATATACGGTGTAATACTTATTAAAAATATGACAGGAGTGTTATGATTGAAAAACAAAAAATGTGTAGCAATGTTGCTTGCGGGCGGTCAGGGAAGCAGACTCGGCGTTTTGACAAGTAAAATTGCAAAGCCTGCCGTTCCTTACGGCGGAAAGTACCGCATTATCGATTTTCCCCTTTCAAACTGCACCAATTCGGGTATAGATACCGTGGGTATTTTAACCCAATACAAACCGCTTGAGCTTAATAACTACATAGGCTCGGGCAAGCCTTGGGATTTAGACCGCATTAACGGCGGCGTTCATATTCTGCCGCCATATCAAACACAAGTAGGCGGTGACTGGTACAAGGGCACAGCCAATGCAATTTATCAAAACCTTGAATTTATTGAGCGTTACAACCCGGAATATGTGCTTATTCTTTCGGGTGACCATATTTATAAAATGGATTACTCCAAAATGATTGCAGCTCACACCGAAAGCGGTGCTGACTGTACAATAGCTGTGTTAGAGGTTTCTCTTGAGGAGGCTACTCGTTTCGGCATTATGAATGCTCATGAAGACGGCACAATTTACGAATTTGAAGAAAAACCGCCGCAGCCTAAAAGCAATCTTGCCTCAATGGGTATTTATGTTTTCAACTGGGATAAACTAAAAAAATATCTCATTGAAGATGAAGCCAATCCCGATTCCTCTAACGATTTTGGCAAAAATATTATTCCCGCTATGCTTAACAGCGGTGAAACCCTTAAGGTTTACAGATTCAACGATTACTGGAAGGACGTTGGAACGGTTGATTCTCTTTGGGATGCTAACCTTGACCTGTTAAACCCAAAAATTGACCTTAATCTTTCTGATAGTAATTGGCGAATTTACTCAAGAACAAACAGTATGCCTCCGCAATATATTTCCGCCGAATCTAAGGTTGAAAATTCACTTATTACTGACGGTTGTGAGGTTTACGGCAAGCTTGACTATTCAATTCTGTTTGAAAATGTCACGGTTGAAGAAGGCGCAACGGTTGAATATTCGCTCATTATGCCGGGTGCTGTTATTAAGAAAGGTGCAACTGTCAGATATTCTATCATAGCAGAGAATACCGTTATCGGTGAGAATGCCGAGATCGGCGGTGACCCTGCAGTTGTTGGCAATGAGGGCTGGGGTATCACAGTTATCGGTGACCATTTGGAAGTAGGTAAAAACTCCAAAATTTCAGCAAATAAGATGATAACCGAAAACATTGCAGAGGGGGAAGAAATATGAGAACATCATTAGTAGCAGGCATTGTATTTGCCAACACAAGCGATAACTTCTTAAAAAAGCTTACCGCTAATCGCTCAATGGCATCAGTCCCCTACGGCGGCAGATACCGTCTTATCGACTTTGCTCTTTCAAATCTTGTTAACGCAGGCGTTGCCTCTGTAGGTATTATTACAAAAGAAAAGTACCGTTCTCTTATGGACCACGTAGGCAGTGGAATTGCTTGGGATCTTGACCGTAAATCGGGTGGTCTATATCTTCTTCCGCCATATCAAAGCAGTAAAATGCGGCGCTACAACGGCACTGTTGATGCCCTTTACGGTGCAAAGGATTATATTGACCGTTGCAATACCGAATATATTGTTTTAAGCAATTGTGATATTATTGCAAACGTTGATATTACCTCCGCAATTGAAAATCATATCGCTAATAATGCTGATATTTCAATTGTTTACCATAACGGAGCTATATATCCTGCTGATGAGCCAAATGAAACTATGCTTCTCTCGCTTGACGGTAACCGCGTAACCGATATCAGCTTCGACCCTGCCGAAAAGCTTACGGCAAATTACAGCATTGGCATCACTATCATTAAACGTGATCTTCTCACAAAGCTTGTGGCTGACGCTTATTATAACGAATGCGTAAGCCTCAACCGTGAGGTTATTGCTCAAAAGCTTAAAACACTTAAGGTTATCGGCTTTGAGCATTCGGAATATATTTCACTTATGAACGGCACACACAGCTACTACAGAGCAAGTATGGATTTGCTTAATGCCGATGTACGTCGCCAGCTTTTCAATAAAAACCGTCCCATTTTCACCAAAACGCGTGACGATATGCCCACACGATACGGCACAAAGGCTAATGTTGAAAACAGCTTCATTGCTGACGGTTGTGTTATAGAAGGCACTGTTAAAAACAGCATCCTCTTCAGAGGCGTTATGGTCGCAAAGGGTGCCACTGTTGAAAACAGTATTCTTATGCAGGAAACCTCTGTAGGTGAAAACGCACTTATTAACAATGTAATTTCCGATAAAAACGCAGTTATAAGTGACGGTGTTATGCTTAAAGGTTCGGAAAAAAAGCATTTCTTTGTTAAAAAGAATGAAACAGTATAATTAATACAAAGGAGTAATCTATGAAAGTTTTATACGCCTCAAGTGAGGCTTTGCCATTTGCAATGTCAGGCGGTCTTGCCGATGTGGCAGGCGCTTTGCCGAAGGCACTACGAAAAAGATTTATAGGCTGTCGTGTCGTAATGCCGCTTTACAGCAGTATTTCTGAGGAACTGCGCCAGAAGATGACCTTCGTCTGCAGCATTACCGTTCCGGTTTCTTGGAGACGTCAATATTGCGGAATTTTTGAAGCCCATGTTGACGGTGTTATCTACTACCTCATTGATAATCAGTATTACTTCAAAAGAGACGGTCTTTACGGTCATTATGACGATGCCGAGCGCTTCGCCTTTTTCTCACGTGCAGTGCTTGAAATCATCCCTTATATTAATTTCACCCCTGATATAATCCACTGTAATGATTGGCAAACCGCCCTAGTACCTGTCTACCTTGACTCGTTTTACAAATACGATAATCTCTACAAGGACATTAAAACCGTATTTACAATTCACAATATTCAATATCAGGGCAAGTACGGTCACGAGCTGACCGGAGATGTTTTGGGTCTTCCCGATGACCGTGAGAGTCTTATTGAATATGATAACTGCATCAACTTTATGAAGGGCGCTATCCAGTGCTCAAATAAGGTGACCACCGTTTCCCCCACCTATGCAAACGAAATTTTAGATCCGTATTATTCCCACGGGCTTGACGGTATTTTAAAGCAGTTCACCTATAAGCTCACAGGCATTGTAAACGGAATTGACTGCGATGTTTACAATCCCGAGACTGACCCTATGATTTATAAAAACTTTTCTATTAAAAGTATTGAGGATAAAGCTTACAATAAAGCCCAGCTTCAAAAGGAACTTGGTCTGCCCGAAAAGAAGGATACCCCTGTCATCGGCATCGTGACCCGTCTTGTTAAGCACAAGGGACTTGACCTTGTTAAGTGCGTGTTTGAGGACCTTTTAAAGGCTGATCTTCAGTTTGCTATTGTAGGCTCGGGCGAATGGGAATTTGAAACCTTCTTCCACGAGATGGCTCAAAAATATCCCGAACAGGTTGGCTTTGTGCTTGGCTTTAATCCCCAACTCGCTCACAGAATTTATGCCGGTGCGGATATCTTCCTTATGCCAAGTCAAAGTGAGCCTTGCGGTTTAGCACAGATGGTGGCTTTGCGCTACGGCACTATCCCGATTGTCAGACAAACAGGCGGTCTTAATGACACCATTTCTGACAGTGGCGACGGTGAGGGTAACGGCTTCACCTTTAAATCGTATAATGCACACGATATGCAGGAGGCTGTTTGGCGTGCTATTGCAGGCTATGCTGACAAAAACGGCTGGGCAATGCTTCGTGAACGTGCAATGAAGTGTGACAACAGTTGGAGCACTTCCGCTAACGCATATATTAAGCTTTATAAGGAAATAGTAAACGGTTAGGATATAAAAAGGCTTGCTTTTTTAGGGCAAGCCTTTTATAATATGTGTTAAAAATACATTATATTTTTCAGTGAGGTTTTTATGGATATTATCAAGTCTATAATATTAGGTATTATTGAGGGTATTACCGAATGGTTACCCATAAGCAGTACCGGACATATGATACTTGTTGATGAACTTATTAATCTAAATCAACAAAAAGAATTTAAGGATATGTTCCTTGTGGTAATTCAGCTTGGTGCAATACTTGCCGTAATTCTGCTTTTCTGGAATAAGCTTTGGCCTTTTCACCTCAAGAAAACACAAACAGTGCCCTACTTCAAGCCCCAAAACGGCAAACAACTAAACGGCTTTAAGCATTTATGCAACGACTTTGTTCATGTTGACCGCTTTATATTATGGTTTAAAATATTGCTTGCCAGCGTTCCTGCCGCCATTTTAGGTCTTTTATTTGATGAACAGATTGACTCTATGCTTACAGGTGACAGCCGTGCTTACGTTGTAGCAACTGCACTTATTATTTATGGTATTCTGTTTATAATCATCGAAAGCCTTAAGTTAAAGGGTAAAATTGACAATTTATCCTCGCTTACATATAAAACCGCCTTTATTATAGGTCTCATTCAGTGCCTTGCCTTGATTCCGGGCACCTCTCGCAGCGGCTCAACAATTTTAGGTGCAATGCTTTTAGGTCTTTCAAGGACCGCCGCCGCCGAATTTTCCTTCTTTTTATCGGTTCCTGCCATGGTTGGCGGCAGTGCGATCAAGGTTTTGCAGTATTTTGCTGACGGCAACACCTTCAACACAACCCAACTTGCAATTCTTTTTGTGGGAATGTTGACCGCATTCATAGTATCTGTTTTAGCAATCAAGTTCCTTTTGTCCTATATCCGCAAGCACGACTTTAAAGCCTTTGGCTATTATCGCATTATTTTAGGTATTATCGTTATAGCTTATTTTAGTCTTGTGGGCTAAATTTAAAGCTGTATTAAAAAATAAAAAAATACTTGACCTTGGAGGTGATGTATGTTATAATACTATCACCTCTGAAAGGTTCTTTTTTTTTGCAGAGAACTTAATTTATTCGGTATTTAAAATATGTGGTGTATGTGCTTTCGCTCTGTCACGATATGTGGTGGAACGGCACCCTTTTAATTATCGGATTGAGGGAGGCGTTTACTTTTACTATTAGTGTTTGAGTAAAAGCAAAAAATATTTCCGTAAAGCGGGAGGTGCCGTTATGAGAGTTAAACTAACACTTGCTTGCACAGAGTGCAAACAGCGCAATTTCAACACTATGGAAAACAAGTAAAATGATCCGGACAGGCTTGAAATGAACAAGTATTTCAGATTCTGTAAAAAGCCCACCGTACACAAGGCA